>JADZEM010000140.1 GCA_020850535.1 Chloroflexota bacterium | reverse complement strand
GCCGATCGCCAGGGTGCGGGCGGCTGGACGAGGCCGGCGCGCCGGCCTCGTCCAGCCGCCCGCACCCTGGCGATCGGCACGCTCGCTCCTGCACCATGCCCTCGATTGCGCTGGAGGAGTTGCCGATGGCCGCCTTGCCGCCTCTTCGCTATGTCGATGCCCTGCCAGCCTCGGCTGACCTTGTCGTCATCGGCGGCGGCATCGTCGGCGCGGCCACCGCGTTCTTCGCCAGCCGCGCCGGCCTCAGCACCGTCATCGTCGAGAAGCGCCGCGCCCTCTGCACGCTCACCACGCCCGTCTCAACGGGAGCGTTCCGGCTCCAGTTCGACAACCCTGACGAGATCGCGCTCGTCCGCGAGGGCGTCTCGCTGTTCGAGCGCTTCTCCGAGGTTGCCGATCTGCCCGGCTACGACATCGGGCTGAAGCAGCAAGGCTACCTCTTCTGCACCACCGAGGAGACGGGCGTCAACCGGCAACGGGAGTGGGTCAGCATGCAGCACGGCTGGGGCCTGGACGACGTCGAGATCCTCCCCGGCGACGAGGTCCGCTACCGGTTCCCCCACATCGGGCCGGCCGTGCTCCAGGCCCGCTACCGTGCGAAGGACGGCTGGCTGAAGCCGAAGGCGCTGACGATGGGCTACGCCCGGGCCAGCGGGGCAGCCATCTGCCTCGACACGGCGGCCACCGGCTTCGTGCGAGCCGGCGACCGAGTCGTCGGGGTGCAGACGGCGCGCGGCACGATCTCCTGCCAGCACGTCGTCCTGGCGGCCGGGCCGTTCAGCGGCATCGTGGCAGGGTGGGCCGGCCTCGATCTCGGCATGCAGCCCCGCCGGCGCATGAAGCTGGTCATCCCTGAGCTGCCGGAGATCCCCCCGGACGCCCCGATGACCATCGACGAGGAGACCATCGCCCACTGGCGGCCGGCCCTGAACGGCGCCTACGCCCTCTTCACCGATCCGACAGCTCCGCCCACCGAGCCGCGGGACAACGTCACGCCCGATGCGACGTTCGCCTTCGACCTGCTCAGCCCGGACTCGCCGCGCTCGCTGGCGCGGATCAGCCCGCTCTGGCAGCAGGTCTGGGAGCGCGGCGAGCCAGACTGGGTGCTCCAGGCCGGCCAGTACGAGTACACCCCAGACCACAAGCCGTACCTCGGGCCGAGCGCCGTGCCGGGGCTGGCGCTGAACTGCGGGTACAGCGGGCACGGCATCATGGCGAGCGCCGGCGGCAGCCGGCTGACGGTGGACGCGCTGCTCGGGAAGGTCCAGGCGGGGGAGAACCCCTTCCGCCCCGACCGCGAGATCGTCGAGCGGCCCTTCGACATCCTGTAGCCGGCCCACACAACGACGAAACCGGCTGGGTCAGTTGATTTCACGGTCGCGGCCGCCTCGTACCACGCTCCGCCCACGGTCAGGGGGGATCAGGCCGAGCGCTGCCGCCCGTTCGCGGACCGTCGTCACCAGCGCCTCGTCCGCCACCGAGAGCGGCGGCCCCGCCCGCCGGCGCACCAGCACGCTGTCGCGCTCCAGCAGCGGCAAGTCCGTCACCTGCACCACCGTCATCTGGCCGCTTTTCACGAAGTCCGCCACCTGCATCCAGGGGAAGACGCCTGCCCCAACCCCGCTCAGCACCATCTGGCGGCCGGTATCCATCGGCACGTCCACCACCGACTTCGCCAGCGTCGCCAGTTGGGCCACGGCCGGCGGCAGCGTCACCCACCAGCGCAGCAGCAGGAACGGCTTCGAGAGCGCTGCCACCGTCGCCCGGTCAACCTGCGGCCGGCGCGCCAGCGGATGGTGCGGCGCGACCGCCAGCACGACTGGCTCGCGCAGCGTCAGCAGGATCTCGATGTCCCCCGTCAGCAGATCGTGGGCCGGCCACACCAGGAACGCCAGCCGGATCACCGCGTCGTACAGCAGCTCCACCAGTTGCTCTTGCCGCCCGGCCCGCACCAGCACTTCCACGTCCGGGTGCTCGGCGTGGAACCGCGCCACGGCCGGCCCCAGGAAGCTGCCAGACAATGATTCCAGCACGCCGATGCTCACCCGCCCGCGCTGCCCCACCTGGGCCTGCTGGGCCGCCTCGACGCCAGCATCCAGCACCTCGAGCGCCCGCCGCGCGTACGGCAGAAAGCTCATGCCAAGATCGGTCAGGGCCACGCCGCGCCCGCTCCGCACGAAGAGCGGCCCGCCAACCTGCTGCTCCAGGGCCTGCATGCGGGCGCTGACCGTCGGCTGGGCCACGTCGAGCGACCATGCCGCACGGCTGAAGCTGCCCTCGCGCACGATCCGCTCGAAGGTGCGAAGCTGATCGGTGTCCACAGCGGCTCCAGGGGGAGTCAGGAGCGATTCCAGAGGCCATCGAGAAAGTCGATGGACACTATAGTCCGCATCGGCTTGCTGAATGCTCAGTCCTGGCGTACCGTGGAACTACCGTGTCGTGCCGTGCCAGCTCACCAGGAGGAGCCGCCAGCATGTCCAGCTCGCCCGCCCAGGCCCCGCTCGGTCCGGCATCAGCGCAGGGGACTGGCGGCACGCGCGCCTACTGGACGGCGTGGGTCGCCACCGTCATCTTCTTCGCCGGGTTCTACACCCTGCTGGTGCCGCTGCCGCGCTACCTCGCGCAGGAGGGCCTGCCAGACTGGCAGATCGGCCTGATCCTCGGGGCGTTTGGCGTCGCCTCGCTCGTCTGGCGGACCGTCGCCGGGGTTGGGGTGGACCGCTGGGGCTCACGGCGCATCATGCTCCTGGGGGCCGGCGCGCTGACCTTCGGCGCGGCCTGCGTCCCGCTGACCGGCAGCCCCACGCTGCTGTTCCTGCTGCGGCTGCTCCAGGCGGCCGGCTACGTCGCGTTCACCACCGCCGGCACGGCGCTCATCATCCAGCTCACCCCTGAGGAGCAGCGCGGCAACCGGCTCGCCATCTTCGGGGCGGCGGCCAACGTCGCCATCTCGCTGGCCCCGGCGGCGGCCACCGCCCTGCTGACGGTAGCGCCGTTGGAGGTCGGCTTCTGGCTGACCGCGGCGCTGGCCCTGTTCGGCGGGATGCTCGCCTCGCAGATCGCGATGCCACCACGCGCGGCCGGCCCCGTGCGCGACTGGCGCAACGGCTGGCGCTTCCCCCGCCTGCTCTGGCTCCCGATGTTCACGGCCGGCCTGTTCGGGTGCGGCTTCGCGGCGTTCTTCCTGTACGCCCCGATCCTCGCCGAGCGGCGAGCGGTCGATCCAGGCCTGCTCTACACCGTCTACGGCATCAGCATCATCGGGACGCGCATCGTCAGCAGCCGCTGGCTCGACCGGGTCAGCACCCGCCAGATCCTGCTGCTCTCCTCGGCCATCCTGCTGGCCGGGCTGGCGCTGGCTGCCGTCGCCACCACGCCGCTCGGGCTCAGCCTCTCCGCACTGCTGATCGCCTCCGGCGGCGGCCTCTTCCACCCGGTCCTGATCGCCCATCACGCCAGACTGCTGCCAGCCGAGCCCGGGCAGGCCACGGCCGGGTTCTACCTCGGGTTCGATCTGGGGATCGGCATCGGCAGTTGGCTGCTCGGCGCGATGCTCGACCTGGGCGGCCTCTTCTGGATGTACGCCCTGGCGACCATCATCGTGGCGCTGACCGTGCCGCTCGTGCCGATCCTCACCCGCGAGCGCGCCCGCCAGGCGTGGCAGGGGACAGCATGAACGCCGGCAACATCAGCCTGGCCGCCGAAGCCCCGACCTCGCCGGACGCACGTGAGCTGATTCGCCAGCTCAGCGCCGACCTGGCCGTGCGCTACGACTTCGCAGACGACGGCAGCGGCCTGTTCTCGGCGGCGGATGTCCAGGCGCCGCGCGCGGCGTTCCTGGTGTCGCGGCTGGACGGCCGGCCCGTCGGGTGCGGCGCGCTCAAGCCGATGGGCGAGTCCGGCTACGAGCACATCTCACCGTACCCGCCCTACCTCGAGAGCGCACGAAGCGTCTGCTTCGCCAGGCAACTGCTCAGGCAGCCGGCCGAACCGCCAGCCTGACGGCTCCCCGCGGTTGAGATCTCGCCCGAATGCTGACGGAACGGTTGACGCCGTCGCAGAGTTGGTGGTAGGCTGAAGGCATACCAGCGCTGGTGGTCACGCACACGCTTCAACGACAAGGAGGAGCGCGCAATGACCAAGTCGCGAGTCGAGTTGGGTGTTTGGCAGGTCGACAGGTAAGGCCTCGCTCCGAGATGGCGCGGGGCCTGTGTAGACCCCAGGTGTGCACCCTGCAGGGATGAACCGCAGACTGCCGAGGATTGCGTCGTGTTTCTGGCGCACCGGCAGCAGATTCAGAGGCCAATTAAGGCCGTAGGGCGGCGCCCTGGTTCACTCAGATCCGAGATTACTGGCTCTTGAGGGGGCTCCTTTCGCGAGGGAGTCCCCTTTCTTGTTCCTCAAGCATTCGCCCCGGCGGCCGGCTCTCGCGGCGCGAGCACTGGGCACAGGCGCGCACCACGACGGGCCGGTCGCTCCGCACTGTCGTACGACCTGCATCGCAGTGAACGCGGGCATCGTTCCACGCAGTGAACGCGCGCATCGTTCCACGCGCGCCCCCCATCCACGACACCCGGTATCGCGTCTCCCGTTGCCGTTCGCCGCCCAGGGTTTGTATCCTCGCCAATCCGATGTCTGTACCGCGCACCCTCGCCGCCCTTGGCCGTCTCTTCAGGCGGACGCCGCCGCCACCGGATGACATCCTCGAAGCGTACGCGCATGAGGTCGTCCCGGTTCTTGACCGTGCCGAGTGGCTCTACCAGTACTGGCTCGAACAGGCGTCGCTGTTCACGGATGGCGAGAAACTGGGCAACGTCGCGGCGATCCACCGCTGGGAAACCGCGTCGATGGGCCGCTCGCTGGAGAACGTCGTGCCGCCGGCCGTGCTGGCAAGCGCCCACGAGTCGGTGCTGGACGCCCTCGACATGGCCAGCCGCGCAGCCCAGCTGCTGAGCAGCGGGAGCCGCTTCCACAACGCCGCCGCCGTCTGCGAAGGACAGTCTTTGCTGACAGCCTCGCGGGAGCGTCGCCTCTCCGCGATGGACTCGATGCGGCGCTACCTCTCGGCCGTCCTCGACGCCGACGCCGACGGTCCGGCCGACCCCCAGGCGGCGCTCGACGCCGAGGCTGGAGCCGGCCGCACCGCCGAGCTGACGGCTGCGGCAGCCTACGTCGCCACGGATGCCGACGCCCTGCAGCGCGGCGAGCCGCTGCCCACTCCAGGGCCGGCCGGTGACGGCGCATCCCTGACGACGGACAGCGACGCCGACGCCCCGAACCGTGATGGCGGCGCATCTCCCGGCGACGCGGCTGCCTACGCGAGCGCGGGCGCCTACGCGAGCGCGGGCGCCTACGACGACGTCGATGGCGGCAGCGACAGCAACCATCTCGATGGCTACGCCGAGGGCGAGCACCAGCCGGATCCGTACCACCCGGACGGCGACTACCACCCCGACGACGATGACGACGGGGACGCGCTGCCCTGGCTCACACGCCGCGCCGAGCACGCGCACACCGATGCGCAGCCCGGTGACAGCGCGCCGCAACCCGACGACAGCCTTCAGCCCGGCGGTAGCGCTCAGCCCGTGTCCGACTCGCCACCTGCCGCTCAGCACGTGCCCGCACAGCCGCCGCAGGCCACCCCCGCGCCAACCCAGGATCCGGGCGGCTGGGGGCTGCTTTTCCGCCGATCACCCCCGCCGCCCCCGGATAACGACGGCTCAGCGCCGCGCTCCCAGGGCGACTAGCGGCTCGTCTGGCGTCGATCACAGGGTCGCTCAGTGCCGGTCGTCATCCCGACCGCGGCGAGGCACGAGCACACCCGCTCGTCATCCTGACCGTAGCGAGGAACGAGCGGAGTGGAGGGATCTTCCCCGTTGTGGCTACGTGAGGAAGATCCCTCGACTGCGTTCGCACGCTCACGTCGCTCGGGATGACGGTGACGGGAGCCGCCTCACGTCGCTCGGGATGACGGGGGAGGTCGTCAGGCTTGCCCTGAGCCTGCCGAATGGGGGGATGACGGTGAAGCGTCGGCAGAGGTCCACCCCGGTCGTTCACGACCGGCAGACCACTAGCGCACGACGAGGGCGATTGCATCACGCCCTCGTCGTGCAGCGTCGTCGGGGCTTGATGAAATACCCACGTAGTCCGTCCGTCACTCTGAAGGCCCTCACCCCCCGAATCCTGAAACCCAGGACTTCCCCGCGACCCACGGACCCACGGACCCACGACCCACGACCCGCGTCGTATCATCCTCTCCGACCATCCCTGGAGGCGCACGCCCGGTGCTCGACCTACGCTCGCTCCCGATCGACCCCGCCAGACTGCAGGCCAGAATCGACGAGCTGGGCAGCATCGGCGTTCACCTGAACGGCGGCCTCTACCGCTCCCTCTACACCGAAAGCTGGGTCCAGGCGATGGCCCTGATCCGGAGGTGGATGGAGGCGGCCGGCCTCACCGTCCGCTTCGACGCCGTCGGCAACCTCTGGGGACGCGTCGAGGGCGTCGAGGGCGGCAAAGCGGTGGTGACCGGCTCGCACGTGGACACGGTGCGCCAGGGCGGCAAGTATGACGGCGCGCTCGGCGTTCACATGGGCATCGCGGCGGTCCAGGCCCTGCTCGCAGGGGTCGGGCGGCCGAAGCGCCCGCTGGAAGTGCTGGTGACCTGCGAGGAGGAGGGCAGCCGCTTCAACGCCTCCTTCTGGGGCGCGCGCGCCATCGTCGGGCGGATCGGCGCGGACGAGCCGACGCGCGTGGTGGACGCCGACGGCACGACCATCGGCGCGGCGATGCAGGCGCGCGGCTTCGACCCGGCCCGCATCGCCGAGGCTGAGCGCCACGATCTCGGCGCGTTCGTCGAGGCCCACATCGAGCAGGGCGCGATCCTCGAACGTGCGGGGCTGCCGCTCGGCGTCGTCTCCTCGATCACCGGGCAGCGCTGGATGAAGGTCACCGTCTCGGGCGTCCAGAACCATGCCGGCACGACGCCGATGGACCTGCGCCAGGACGCGCTGGCCGGCGCAGCCGCCATGATCGAGCGCATCGTGGGGGCCGCCGTGCGGATGGGCCGGCCGGCCGTGGCGACGGTCGGCCGCATCCAGGCGTTCCCCGGCGGCACCAACATCATCCCTGGCCGCTGCGAGTTCACGGTGGACACCCGCCACGCCGAGCCAGGGCCGCGCCAGCAGCTGCTGGCCGAGATCGCGGGGATCATCCAGACCATCGCCGCCGAGCGCGAGCTGACCGTCGAGGTCGAGTCGATCATGGATCACGACCCGGTGCCGATGCACCCGGAGATCCGCGCGCACATCGAGCACGCGATCGAGAGCCTGGAGCTGCCATACCTCGTGATGCCGAGCGGCGCGGGCCACGACAGCGAGATCCTGGCGCCGCGCGTCCCCACCGCGATGCTGTTCGTGCCGAGCCGAGGCGGCAAGAGCCACACGCCCGAGGAGTACACGCCGGTCGAGCAGGTGGTCCCAGGCGTGCAGGCGCTGGCCGGAACACTCTACAGACTGGGGTACGGGGCGTAGGTCGTGGATCGTGGGGGCGCACAGATCCCGGCG
>JADZEM010000139.1 GCA_020850535.1 Chloroflexota bacterium | reverse complement strand
TGCGGCGTGGACGGCCACGCTGCCCCGGTCGGCGGCGGCCCGGGCGTGCCCACAGCGCCGCGTCCGGCCGCAGGCGACTGAGGACGTGGACGTTCGCCGGTCGGCCTTCCAGGAGTGGGCGGGCGGCATAGGCGCTGTCGACGACGGCGTAGACGGGCCGACCGTCGGCCCAGCCGGCCACGAGAGCGACCAGTTCGCGGGCGAGCGCCAGCTTGGTCGGACGCGGGTGCGCCGCATGGGCCTTCTCCGCCGCCTGTTGCCGGGTGCCGCGACGTGGCCGACCGGGGGCATCCTTGGTGCCGCCGCGCTTGGCCCCGACGTCCAGGCGGAACAGCAGTGGCAGCGCGAACCCCCGCGGGTCGCCCGTCGGCAGCGGCACCCAGAGCGCCAGCACCACCCAGACGTGCCCGAAGCTACAGAACGGCTTCCGCGCGCTCGACAGCAAGGGGCCATGGTGCATGGTCGCCAGGCTGACCCCCTTGCCCGTCTTGCGCGCCAGCGTATCGTCGACCAGCACGAACAGCGGCTGATCGGCCAGGATCCAGCGCAGCGCCAGCCGGAAGACCACCTGCCCCAGCGCGTCCAGGCTCCAGGTCGCCCGACTGAAGAACCGATGGAACACCGAGATGTGGCAACCGTCGACCCCGCCGGACGCCACCGCCACCGCCACCGCCGTGATCGTCCGCCGACCCACGCAGTGGATCCAGCCGGCCACCGGCAGGCTGAACGTCCGATAGCTCGGCGCGTGAAAGCACGGCTCGAATGCCACGAGCAGCCCCACGAACGTGCTCGGTAAGATGATTTCCGACAGGGCTCCCTCGCTTCTGGAGACTGGACATCCCCAGAGTCCACGAGGGGGCCATGTTCCGTCAACTCATTGCCGATCCGCCTCCAAAATGGCGGAAGTTGCGTCTAGTCTTCTACCTCTGTGCCGACCCTGGCGCCGACCTGCCGGCCGACTGGCGCGACATCACCCTCGTGCCCGGCAAGCTGTTTGTCGTCGGCGATCCGAAGCAGAGCATCTATCGCTTCCGCCGCGCCGATATCGGCATCTACGACGATCTGCTCGAACGGCTTGCGGATGGCCGAGTCCATCTGGTCCAGAACTTCCGATCCGTGCCGCCGGTGCTCAACTGGGTCAACCACCACTTCGAACGTCACATGCGACCGACTCCTCGCATCCAGCCGCAGTACGTGGATTTGCATCCACGTCGCGCGCCGTTCGACGGGCACGACCGTCGCGGTGTCTATCGTGTCGGTACGGCTATGGGGGGGACACCAGCGACGTAGCAGCCGCTGAGGCGAGGACACTTGCAGGCGTGGTGCAGGCGGTTGTCGATGAGGGCTGGCCGGTGCTTGGGCAGGATGCGTCAGGAAACTCTGAGGTCCGCGCGCCAGGCTATGCTGACATCTGCATCCTGATGCGGACGTGGACTCACCTGCCCTCGCTCGAGCGACCACTGGAGGACGCTGGCATCCCATATCGGGTCGAGAGCGGTGCCCTGCTGCTGCGAACCCAGGAGGTCTGTGATCTGCTGGCCGGACTTCGTGCCATCGACGATCCGTCCGATCAGGTCGCGCTTATTGGGGCGCTGCGTTCCCCGGCGTTCGCCTGTTCTGATCCGGACCTACTGCGCTGGGTAGAAGGCGGTGGCCGCCTGGACTACGAGCAGCCGGGCGACGGTCCTGACGGCCCGGTCAAGTCGGCACTGGCTGTCTCTCGGAATCCCACGCGCGGCGCTATCAGCTATCCCCGCCAGCCTTGATCGAGGCGTACATCGGCGAGCGGCTGCTGGCGGCCTCGGCGTTCGGCGAGCACCGTCCACGTGAGTCGTGGCGTCGGCTGCGCTACGTGGCCGCACGAGCCCGCCAATTGGCGTCTAGCGGGCGGCACTCGTTGCGGGCGTTTCTCGACTGGATGGACGGTCTGGAGCCGGCCGAAGCGCGCGACGCCGAGACTGCTGGAGCTGAGCCAGACGAGGCGGCCGTCCGAATCCTGACCATCCACACGGCCAAAGGGCTGGAGTTCCCCATCGTGCTGCTCGCCGGGCTGGGCTCGGCAGGGCGTGGGCCCAACGACGGCGTCGAAGTCATTGCCGACCGCGCGACCGGCAGGCTGGAGTGCCGTGTCGGCAAAGAGTGGCGAACGGCGAGCTTCGCGTCGGCACAGGCGCATGACGCGAAGCTCGCCGACGCCGAGCCGTGCGGCTGCTCTACGTTGCCGCAACTCGGGCGAGGGACCATCTGGTGCTGAGCCTGTATCGGACTGCGCGCGCCACCAGCAGCCCTGCCGCCCTCATCGAGACGTACCTTGCTGGGACCAACGGGCTCTGTCACACGCTTCAGATTGAGCGCGACGGCACGGTCTCGACTGCCAGCGATAGAGAGCCCGACACAGAACAGCACGCAGCCACCTGGGGCGAGGCAGAGGAGGAGCGCTGCCGGCTGGAGGGTCGGCGCCGCCTGATCGAGCAGCTCGGCATCGAGCCCCGCGTGGTCGATGGCGACGCCGCCATGCTCCTGTCCGATAACGAGGACCAAACTGACGAGCCGTCAATGTCGGCTGACGCAACGTTCGCCCGCGAGGTTCGTGCCGTCGTCGGGCGGTCGACGCCTGACCGCCTGCGCCTCTACGGCGACGAAGCCCCTGACGCCGTCGCGACGGCACAGCGGATCATAGCCAGCATGGCATTCAGAGAGGCGGTCGCCCATCCGACCTGTCGGCGCGACGTGTCGCTACTGGCCGTCGTCGACGGGACCGTTCTCGACCTGACAGCCGACCTCGTCTACGACACCGAGGAGGGCGTGGTGTTGGTAGCGTTCGATTTCGCTGATCCTGCCATGGGGGACGGAGGTCGCCAGCGTACACTCGCGGCGCGACTCGAGGTGGCCGACTCAATCGAGGTGGCCGACTCGACGGTGGCGTTCGACCTGGGGCAGAAGGCCGACCTGTACGCCCGCTACGGTGTCCCCGGGCTCTGGGTGCTCGATCTCCCCGCTGACCGCGTCGTCATCCACCGCGAGCCGACCGCCGATGGGTACGCGAGCGTCGAGGAGCCGCGGCGGGGCGCGTCGGTCAGCCCGCTCGCGTTCGCAGACGTCGGCTTCGCCATCGACGAGCTGCTCGGCACGCCCCAGGCTGCCGACAGCGCAGCCGATGACGACGATGCTGACGACGAGGACGCAGACGACGAGAATGTAGACGACGAGGGCGCCGACCGGGAGTAGTCGGCCGCCCGTCGTCGCGCCGGGGTCAGGCTTGGGGTCAGGCCGGCCAGAGCTGCGTGCCACCGTCCACCCGGATCACCTGGCCGCTGATGAACGGCCCCGGATCGGAGACGAGGAACGCCACGGCGCGCGCCGTCTCCTCCGGGTGAGCGTAGCGCTCCAGCGTGTCGGTGGCCTCCAGGCGGGCCGGGTCCGCCTGCCGAGTCGCCAGGAAGCGCGGCGTGACCGTGCCGCCGGGCGCGATGCAGTTGACCGGGATGTTGTACGGCCGCAGCTGGGCCGCCAGGCAGCGCGTGTACTCGTGGACCGCCGCCTTGGCCGCCGCGTAGATGACGCCCTCGGCGCGGCCGGCCAGCCCGCCGATGCTGCCAAAGGTCACGATCCAGCCCTTGCGCCGGTCCATCATGCCCGGGGCGACAGCCTTGCAGGTCAGGATGCAGGAGAGCAGGTTGCGGTCGATGACCGCCTGCACGTCCTCAATCGGCACGTGAACGGCGTCATTCGGGTCCGGCTTGCCGCCGCCAGCCGCCATCGTGCCGCCGGCCCCGATGTCGCCGCCGGCGTTGGCCACCAGGATGTCGATCTGCCCGTAGTGCGCCGTGATCTCGCCAACGATCCGCTCGACCGCGTCCGGATCGGTCAGGTCGCCGTAGACCATCTGGACCGGCGCGCCGCTGGCCTCGGCGATCTCCTCGACCACGCTCTTGAGCGAGTCTCCTTCCCCGAAGGCGCGCGTCGAGGTTGGCGAGCTGCCGTGGACCACCAACGATGCGCCAAGCTGTCCGAGATGCGTGGCGATCACCCGCCCAAGCCCGCGCGACGAGCCAGTCACCCACGCAACCTTGCCCGCCAGTGGCGCTTGCGACACCGACATGGTGCCCTCCAGATGACAGAAGAGTCGGCATGCGTCGGCGCAGAGCGGCCGGTCCACGGTGCCGTCGGCATAGGGTAGCGGCCCGGCCGCCGTTCCGACAGGTGGCGCGCGACAGCCTCTCGGGTTGACACTCCCAAAACAGCCTTCCTATAACCCGTTGCCGCTCACAGGGTGTGCGGGATATCGGGCTATGCTGGCACGCTATCGTCAGTCTGGGCAGCGCGTCGGGTCACGCGACGGCTGCCCCACGGAGCGGTTTTGGGAACGTTCGGGCAGACGCTGCGTCAGGCGCGCGAAGACCTCGGCGCTTCGCTCGCAGATGCCGAGCGCGAGACGCACATCAGCCGCCGCTACTTGCAGGCACTCGAAAACGAGGATGAGGAAGCGCTGCCGGCGGCGGTGTACACGCGCGGCTTCATCAAGATCTACTGTCAGTACCTCGGGCTCAACCCCGACGGCATGGTTGACCTGTTCGGGCCGCGGCAGGCGCTGGTGGACAACGTCGCTATCCGGCCGATCCCCGCCGAGATCAGTCAGCCGCGCAGCGTGCCGGTGCGTCCGGCCGTTGCCGTGGCCGGGCTGGTGCTGGTGTCGTTGCTCGCGGTCTACCTGTGGGGCCAGTATACTTCGTTCCAGGAGAACGTCGGTCGAATCGAGACGGCCCCGACCACGCGCACGTCGAGCACACCGTTTGCCGCGGGCGCCACGCCCTCTCCGCAGCCGACCGTACTCGCCGGGCCGTCGCCAGGTCCGGCCGCGTCGTCGCCGGGGCCGGCCGCGCCAGTTCGCGGCCTGGTCGTGGATGCGAGAGTGGTCGAGCGGACCTGGATGGAAGTGTGGGTCGACGGCCGCTCGGTGATGGCTGAGACCGTGCAGAGTGGATTTTCACGGTCGTTCACGGCGGAACAGCAGGTCCGGATGCGCGTTGGGAACGCGGCCGGCGTGCAAGTCGTCGTGAACGGCGCGACACAGGGGCCGCTCGGGGCCCGTGGGCAGGCAGTAGATGCGATCTGGGGCCGACAGTAGCGGCGCGCGGCAGGACGACGGCAACACACGGGACACACCCCTCGACCTTCACGCGCTTGACGGGCGGCGCTTCGCCCTGGTCAGCCTCGGCTGCGCCAAGAACACCGTCGATTCCGAGGGCATCAGCCAGCTGCTGGTCGGGCAGGGGTTCGAGCAGGTCGAGGAGACGACGGACGCCGATCTGCTCGTCGTCAACACCTGCGGCTTTATCGACGCGGCTCGCCAGGAGTCCATCGACACGCTGGTCGAGCTGGGCGGCCTCAAGCGGCCCGGCCAGAAGCTCCTGGCGACCGGCTGCCTGACCGAGCGCTACTCGGACGAGATCGCACGGGAGATCCCCGAGATCGACGCTATCGTTGGGGCGCGCAACTGGCGAACCGTCCCGACGTTCGCGCGCGAGCTGACGGTGCTGCCGGCCGAGCCGCGTCAGCCGGGCAGCTCGCTCGACCTGATGGCGATTGCGCCGAAGGGGACCATCGATCTCCAGATGCCGAAGCGCGTCGCGACCGGCCCGAGCGCCTACGTCAAGATCTCCGACGGCTGCAACCAGAAGTGCGCCTTCTGCGCCATCCCCAGCATGAAGGGGTTGCTCGCCAGCAAGCCACTGGATCTGATCCTCGACGAGGTCGGCGAGCTGCTGGCGCAGAACGTGCGCGAGGTCGTGCTGGTGGCCCAGGACAGCACGAACTACGGGCGCGACTGGGGCGAGCGAGACGGGCTGGCGACCCTGCTGCGGGCCATCACCGACCGTTACCCCGAGCTGCCGTGGCTGCGCGTGATGTACGCCTACCCGAGCCACGTCACGCAGGCGTTTCTCGAAGTGATGGCCGAACGGCCACAGATCTGCCGCTACTTCGACATGCCGCTCCAGCACACCCATCCGGAGACGCTCCGCCGGATGCGCCGGCCGCACCGCCCCGTGGACGAGCTGCTCGGGTGGATCCGGTCGGTGGTGCCGGACATCACCGTTCGGACAACCTTCATCACCGGCTTCCCCGGCGAGACGGAGGCGGAGCACACGTTCCTGGTGAAGTCCATCGAGACGCTGGGGTTCGGGCGCGTGGGCGTCTTCCTCTACTCGGACGAGGAGGGGACCGCCGCCTTCGACCAGCCGAACCGCATCGCGAAGAGCGTCAAGATGCGCCGCCGGCACGAGCTGATGGCGGCGGCGCAGGAAGCCTCGCGCCGCGCCAACGCCGCGCTGGTCGGGACGGTCCAGGATGTGCTCATCGAGGGCGAGGGCGAGCTGGACGGCCGCGCGGTGCGGGTGGGCCGCAGTCGTCGTGACGCGCCCGAGGTGGACGGCATCGTCTTCGTGGACGGCCCGGGATCGGTGGGCGAGATCGTCCAGGTGCGCGTAACACAAGCCCTTGACTACGACCTCTTAGGACAGCCGCTCGGCGTGCCCGTAGGATCGTCGTAGTCTCGCTGTGATCCGTCCCGATCCCCTAAAATTAGAACAGACGTGCTATAATCCACATCACCGGGAGGGCGAATGCCGCCGCGGCGCACCAAAGACGAGAGCCCGGCCGAGCCGGCTCCACCTCGGGGAGGCATGATGGATAAGGACAAGGAGAAGGCTCTTGAGCTGGCGGTGAGCCAGATCGAGCGGCAGTTCGGCAAGGGCGCGATCATGAAGCTTGGCGAGGCGCACTCGCGGCTGGCGGTCGAGGCCATCCCGACGGGAGCCATCGCCCTTGACATCGCGCTCGGGGTCGGCGGGGTGCCGCGCGGCCGGATCATCGAGATCTACGGCCCCGAGTCCTCGGGGAAGACGACCATCGTCCAGCACATCATCGCCGAGTGCCAGCGGCAGGGCGGCGTCGCGGCCCTGATCGACGCCGAGCATGCGCTCGATCCGGTCTACGCGCGCAACACCGGGGTGAACATCGACGAGTTGTTCATCTCGCAGCCGGACACGGGCGAGCAGGCGCTGGAGATCTGCGAGGCGCTGGTCCGCAGCGGCGCGGTGGACATCGTGGCGGTGGACTCGGTGGCGGCGCTGGTCCCGCGCGCGGAGCTTGAGGGCGACATGGGTGACACCCACGTCGGCCTGCAGGCCCGCCTGATGTCGCAGGCGCTCCGCAAGCTGACCGGCGCCATCAGTCGCTCGAAGACCTCGGTGATCTTCACGAACCAGCTGCGCGAGAAGGTCGGCGTGATGTTCGGCAACCCTGAGACCACGCCGGGCGGCCGGGCGCTGAAGTTCTACGCCTCGGTCCGGCTGGATGTGCGCCGTATCGACTCGATCAAGGTCGGGACGGATGTGGTCGGCAATCGCACGAAGGTCCGCGTGGTGAAGAACAAGGTCGCGCCGCCGTTCAAGGTGTCCGAGTTCGACATCATGTACAACGAGGGCATCTCGAAGGAAGGCGGCCTGCTGGATATGGGCGTCGAGCTGGCGCTGGTCCGCAAGTCGGGGGCGTTCTTCTCGTTCGGGGACACGCGCCTGGGCCAGGGCCGTGAGAACGCCAAGGACTTCCTCCGCAAGAACACCGAGATCCGCGACGAGATCGAGCGGTTGATCCGTCAGCAGACGCTGGCCGCGCGGGTGGTAGTGACGCCGCCAGTTGCCGAGAACGGCGCGCTGGCCGAGGAAGAGCTGGTAGACGCTTTCTAGGAGTGGGGCGTCGGGCGTCGGTGATGGTGAAAGCGTGCAAGTTCCAGCTGTCATCCTGAGCGCAGCGAAGGACCTCACCCGCTGACCGTCAGCGCTCACCCATCTGCTGACGCTCGAAGTTTGCGTCAGCGGTCAGCAATGAGTCTGTCATCCTGAACGAGCGAGCTTGCGAGCGACGTGAAGGATCTCCCAACCGTGACAGTCAGCGGGTGAGATCCTTCGCTGCGCTCAGGATGACAATTTCGAGTCGCGTGCTCTCACCAAGAATTCCACGACCCACGACCCACGACCCACCACCCACCACCCACGGCCCACCACCCATGACTCGAACGATCACCGCGATTGAGCAGCAGGAGCGGCGGGGCGGACAGCGCTCGAACGTCTTTCTGGACGGGCGCTACGCCTTCAGCCTGAGCACCGAGCTGGCCATCACGCTCCACGTCGGCGAGTCCGTGTCCGAGACGCGCCACGCCGAGCTGGTGATGCAGGATCAGCACGTGCGTGCCTACGACGCCGCCCTGCACTTCCTGGGGTCACGCCCGCGCAGTGAGCGCGAGATCAGGGATCGCCTCGCCCGCCACGAGTATGACCGGCACGTCGTCGATAAGGTTATCGAGCGGCTGCGGCGCATCAAGCTGGTGGACGATGCCGCCTTCGCCGCCTACTGGGTCGAGCAGCGGGCCACGCACCGGCCGCGCGGCGCCCGGCTGCTGAAGCAGGAGCTACGCCAGAAAGGCGTCAGCCAGGACGTGGTGGCCGAGGCGTTACCGGAGGACGACGACGAGGGCGCGTACCGGGCCGCTGAGCGCAAGGCCATCAGCATGCGCGCCCTCGACGAGCGCACCTTCAAGCAGCGGCTCGGCGGGTTCCTGCAGCGGCGCGGCTACGGCTACGAGACGGTGCGGCGGGTCGTGGGCCGGCTCTGGGCCGAGCACGGCGGCGGAGGCTCAGCCGAAGACGCTCCTGAGGATGACGTCACTCCTGAGGATCTGGAAGCCGACCGCTGAAGGTGTGCAGGTCGCCGTTCTTCAGACGGAACCGGACCTGCGAGCGCGTCTGCTGCTTCGCCAGCCGATCCCAGGTGATGCTCTCCAGCTCGTGGAGCAGGAACACCAACGGCGCAGTCTCCGGGGGCGCGGGCGGCTCTGGGATCAGCGTGATCGCCTCGTCCGTGAGGCTGCCAAGGCGCCAGTGATCCATCGAGAGGATCAGCGAGCCGTCAGCGCCGCGCCGAATCAGGTTCAGCGAGACGTCGGCCAGGATCTGCGCGGCGGTTGTCGGATCGATCGGTTTCATACGGCTGTCCAGGGGTAGAGGCTAGGTTGTCCAGGGGTAGAGGCGCGGGCCGTGGCGCAGGGGCGGCGGCTGCTCCCTGAATCGTAGCAGGCCCAGGACGTGCGCGAGGGCGGCCCAATCATGCGCCGCCCTCACTGTTGCGCGTTCGGATAGCTCGAAGCCAGGCTATTCGAGGTATTCGGCCAGCTTGAGCCGAAGGTTCGGGCGTCGGAGCTTGGCGATGGCCTCGGCTTCGAGCTGACGGACCCGCTCACGGCTCACGCCGATCACCTGTCCGATCTCGCCGAGGGTCCGGGGCCGCTGGTCCGAGATGCCGAAGCGCATGCGGAGCACCATCCGCTCGCGCGGCGTCAGCTCTTCGAGCGCGTCATCCAGGTAGTCAGACAGGAGGGTGCGCTCGGCCACATCGGCCGGGGCCTCTTCCTGCTGATTCGAGAGCAGATCCCCGAGCGTGTTCTCCTCGTCGCTGCCAACGGGCGTCTCCAGAGAGATCGGGTTGGCAGACGCGCGGAAGGCCTCGCGGACCTTCTCAACGGTCATGTCCATCGCTGCGGCCAGCTCCTCGACCTTCGGATCGTGGCCCAGCTTCTGCTGCAGCTCCTGGTACTTGCTGTAGACATGGCCGATCTGGTCGATCATGTGGACCGGCACGCGGATCGTGCGGCTCTGGTTGGCGATGGCCCGAGTGACGGCCTGCCTGATCCACCAGTAGGCGTAGGTCGAGAACTTGAAGCCGCGCCGGTAGTCGAACTTCTCGACGGCCCGGGAAAGCCCCAGGCTGCCTTCCTGAATCAGGTCAGAGAAGGGGAGACCACGGCCCAGGTAGCGCCGGGCAACGGAGACGACGAGCCGGAGGTTCGACTCCATCAGCGTGGTCCGCGCGCCGTTGCCGATCTCGATCTCGGCTTCGAGGAACGCCAGATCGTCGGCGTTCTCGGGCGGGCACTCCTTCATCCGAGCCTTGGCGATCTCGCCGCGCTCAAGCTTCTGGGCGAGATCGACCTCCTGCTCGGCGGTCAGGAGAGGAATGCGGGCGATGTCACGGAAGTAGATGCCGAGCGGAGAATCGATTCCACTCTCTGAAGCATCTGACGCCGCCGTGGTCGGCGTGGCCGGTTCCGCCTCGGCCTCGACGTGCAGTTGTTCGAGGTCGTTCGGATCGGGTCCGAGGATCTCTGCAGCGTACCCGTCACGGTCGTTGGACGCGCCAGCGTCGCTCAGTCGAAGGTCGTCGATAATCATCGCTCGTGCTTCATGTCCTGGTGACGACGCGGAGCACCCGACAGGGCCGGGCGGCCGCTCCCATTGAAGGCAATCAAGCGGGGCATGCAGATACGCTTTTCCAGACAGAACACCGCCCGATGACGGTTCCCTGCCACACCCCATCGTGAGACAGGCAGCACCAACGCTACCCCGGCCGGCCCTTCACGCCGGCCGCGCGGTCCCATGCCGCATCCGCGTCGTGAAGCCCGGCCCCCAACCTGGCCGGGCTTACGACAGGGGACCAGCGACGAGTCCGCCTTGCGTAATCCCATGGGCGATCAACTCTCCTTCGTCAACAACGTCGAGGCGTGCCACCCCTCCGTGGCATGCTCGCGGAGCAAAACGACCGTGGTATAGAATCGCTCGACGGCCGATTCGGTCGCGCAGGCAGTAGATGCACGAGAGCACCGCGCGAACACGTCGAGTGATGGTGGCGAGGCGACGGCCTGGACCGAGGCGTTGTCCGTGAGGCGGCTCGTGCCTTGTGTACGGGGCACCGCTGCTCGGCTTCGACTGAGTCGTCGAGCAGACAGGGCCGGTTCGCACAGAGCTGGCAGGGGCACGGTGCTCCACGGGCGCAGGAATCAGGGTCCGGCTGCACGGAGCGGTGGTCTCCGCGCACGCCTGTTCCGAGTCTAGGACGAGTTGGTCTCCCTGTCAAGCCTGCTCGTGTATTGCCGGCAGTTTGCGGGCGCCCAATCGCCCCGTAGAGGAGTTCATGAGATGATCTGGAGCGTCAGACGCTCAATCGTTATGGCACTGCTGACTGGCGGCCTGCTGCTGGGCGGCCCGGCGGCGGCCGACGCCTCCGACCGGACCGCCTTCCGTGGCTGTGTCGAGACGCGGACGGATACGTCCATCACGCTGTCCACCAGTGGCAACGAACACGTCACCGTAGACACCACCTGGATCGCGCCGAACACCCTGAACAACGTCCTGGTGGATTGTGTGACAGTCACCGCCGTCACCGTCGACGGGCGCTACGTGGCCGAATCCATCGAGGCCGGCGACGAGCAGAGCGAGGCGACCGCGGACCGTCAGCAGCGCAACCGCGAGCGTGACGACCGCGACGACAAGGGCAGCCAGAAGAACGACTAGCCAGCGAGGCCGGTTGAGCGCCTGCAGTGCACCCAGCCGAGCATGCCTGACGGGCGCTTCCTGGGGCATCATCTTCTTGCAGCGCACCGCGGGAAAGGGAGCCTCTCGATGACCGCCGAGCTACGGACGCCAGCGTCGGCGCACAGCGCGCCAGTCAACGGACAGCGGCCGGCCCTGCCGGACGCCAGCCTCTCCCAGCAACTGGCTGCCCTCGTGGCGGCCACGCGCGCCGACGACATCCCAGCCGACGTGCTGGAGAACGCGGCGTGGTGGGTGCTGGACTGGCTGGGTGCAGCCGTCGCCGGCCTGGACAGCGCCCCCGGCCGCATCCTGGTGGAGCACACTGGCGGCCAGCCGGCGAGCGGCGCATCCTGCATCGGCCTGCGCGAGGGCCGCTCGGCGCAGGTGGCGGCCCTTCACAACGGCGCCGTCTCACACGTCGTCGAGATGGACGACGTCCATCGTGGGGCCATCATCCACCCGGCCGTGGTGGTGGTGCCGGCGGCGCTGGCCGTGGCCGAGCAGCGCGGGGCATCCGGCCGCGACTTCCTGGCGGCCGTGGTGGTGGGCTACGAGGTCGCGATCCGCGTCGGGGAGTCTGTCGGCAAGACCCACTACTTCCACTGGCACAACACGGGCACCTGCGGCGTCTTCGGCGCGGCCGCGGCGGCCGGCTGGCTGCTTGGGCTGGACGAGGAGCGGCTGACCTGGACGCTCGGAAACGCCGGCACCCAGGCCGGCGGCCTCTGGGAGTTCATCGCCGATGGGGCGATGTCCAAGTTCCTGCACGCCGGGCGCGCGGCGGCAAACGGCGTCCTGGCGGCCGAGCTGGGAGCGCTCGGGTTCACGGGCGCGCGGAGGATCCTCGAAGGACGGCAGGGCTTCTTCGCCGCGACGGCCCCGGACGGCGATCCGGCCACCGTGACTGCCGACCTGGGACAGGGCTGGAAGCTGCCGGGCTCGTCGATCAAGCCGTACCCCTCGTGCCGGCACACCCATGCCGCCGTCGACGCGACGCTCGCGCTGCGAGAGGCGCACGGCCTGAACAACGCCGACGTGGACGGCATCGAGATCGACGCCTACCAGTCCACCATCGACCTGACCGACAATGCGACCCCGGCCACGCCGTACGCGGCCAAGTTCAGCGTCCAGTACTGCGTGGCGCGCGCCCTGGCCGACGGCGCGGTGAAGATCGCCGATTTCAGCCCGCGGCGGATCTCCGAGCCGGCCGTGCGAACGCTGATGCAGCGGACCGTCGTGCGGCTGGATCCCGACCTCGACGCGCGTGCGCCGGCCCAACTGCCGGCCCGGGTCCGCCTCACGCTTCACGACGGTCGGACCGTCGAGGAGACGATCCTCGACGCCAAGGGAGACCCCGAAGCGCCGCTCACCCACGCCGAGCTGGCCGCCAAGTTCCTGGACCTGATCGCCGGCACGGCGTACGCAGGCCGTGGGCAGGCGCTGCTGGCGACGATCACGTCGCTGGCCGAGCGGCCCGACGTGCGTGGCTTGCTGACACTGCCCGCCTGATGGCGTCCACCCCGAAAGATCGGGCTGCACCTCCCGGCAAGGTCTCATCCGCCATCCCTGCAGCGGAGAACCTCACCCCCCAGCCCGCTGCGCGGCGCAAATATCGGCTGCGCCGACATCCTCTCCGGCGCGGAGAGGGGGAGAAGATTTCCACCTGCGCCACCCCTGGGCGTGGGGGTGGGGGGGCGAGGCTGTCCGCCGGAGGTGGGGGCAGCATCTCGCGGGTGAGCCTGCTGGTCGCGCTGTTGCTGACCCTCGCCGCGCTGCCGCCGCGGCTGCTCGCGACCGACCGCTTCGTCACGACTGATGAGCTGTTCTGGGTCGGGCGGGCGGCGGCCTTCGGGCGGGCCATCGAGACCGGGCAGTTCTCAGGCACGTTCCAGACCGGCCATCCCGGCGTCACCACGATGTGGACGGCCTGGCTCGGGATGGGGGGTCTCGCGTCCGATCTCGCGCCCTCCCGCAAGGAGGTTTCCCGACGCGAGGTGAGCCAGAGTCCCGCGTTCCTGCCCGGGTTGGCGGCGGCCAGGCGCGCGTTCGGCGTGGTGACGGCGCTGGGGATCGGGCTGCTGACGCTGCTGGCATGGCGGCTGTTCGGGCCGGGGCCAGCGGTCCTCGGCGGGCTGCTGCTGGCGCTGGATCCGTTCTTCCTGGCCCACTCCCGCCTGGTCCACATCGACGCCTCGCTGACGCTGTGGCTCTCGCTGGCGGTGGCCGCCGGGTTGGCTCGCTGGCAGGGCGGCGGCCAGTGGACGCTCGTCCTCTGTGGCGTCGCCGGCGGCCTCGCGCTGCTCTCCAAGTCGCCGGCGCTGATCCTGGTCGGGCTGATGCCGCTGATCCTGCTGCCGTATCGGGGCGTCAGGCTGGATCGCACGCGGTTGCCGGGCGCCCTTCGCGATCTGGCGGTCTGGGGGCTGATCGCGGCGCTCACCTTCGTGGTGGTCTGGCCGGCCGTCTGGAGCGACCCGACCGGCACAGCCAGCCGCTTCCTGGCCTTCGTGCGCGACAATTCGAACCCCGACAACGCGGCTGCCGCCGACGATCGAGGCGTCGGCGTCTGGTTCTATCCGCTGGTCTTCCTGTTCCGTGCGACGCCCCTGATGCTGGTCGGGCTGCTGGGGCTGCTGCTGCCGCCCTGGCGTCGGCCTGAGGGCCGGGCGAGCATCATGTTGCTGGTCTACGCGCTCGGGTTTGGCGCGGCGATGACGGTGGCGGCGAAGGGCTTCGACCGCTATCTGCTGCCGATCTTCCCGGCGCTCGACCTGTTGGCCGGGCTGGGCTGGTGGCGGCTGGTGACCCTGGCGGCCGAGACGGTCGGCGCGCGGGCTGGCCTGCTGCGCCGTCAACTGGCCGGTGGCGCGGCCGTCGGGCTGCTGTTCGCCGCCTCGGGCGGCTGGTGGATCTGGTCGGCGTGGCCCTACGAGCTGACCTACGCCAATCCGCTCCTGGGAGGGAACCCGGCCGCCCACCGCACCATCGCCAGTGGCTGGGGTGAGGGGCTGGACGCTGCCGCCCGCTACCTCAACGAGCGGACTGCTGGGAGTCGGCTGCGCGTCGCCATGCCCGGCGAGATCTACACGACGGTCCTCGACGCGCAGTTGAACGGCACCGTGGCCCCGGCGGAAGGGTACGATGCCGGCGTGGCCGATGCGCTGGTGGTGTACCTGCGGAACAACCAGCTTGGCGAGCGCCCGCCGTACTTCGACGAGGAGCTGCTGGCCTGGACGCCAGAGTACACGGTGATCCTGAACGGCGTACCGTACGCCTGGGTCTACTCGACGCGGGCCGGCGCGCCCGTTGCGGCCACCTTCGGCGACGTCCTGTCGCTCGACGGCTACGGACTGGATACGGCGACGCCGCGCGTCGGGCGTCGCCTGGAGCTGCGCCTGCGCTGGCGTGCGCTCCAGACGTTGCCGGCCGGGCTGGGCATCGTGGTCGAGCTGCGGCCAACGGGCGGGGGCCGTCCGGTCCGCCTGACGCTGCCGCTGGAGCCGACCGGCGAGCCAACCCGCTGGCCGGCCGAGGAGCGCGTCTCGGTCAGTTATCAGCTGCCGCTGGACCCTGCGCTGCCGGCCGGCGACTACCTGCTCGCGGTGCGCGTGGTCGGCGCGGACGGCGAGCAGGCGCCGGTCACCACCCAGCCCAGGCGACCGGCAGGCGTGCCATCCGAAGCGGATGCCGTGCCCCTGCGCCGGGTGCAGGTCAGGCCGTAGGAGCGCCGGGTGTGCGCTACGGCAGGCCCGCGCCGCCGCCCACGAACGTCTGCCACTCGCCGCAGTCGTCGACGATGCCCAGCGTCGCGGAGAACGCCTGGCTGTTCTGGACCCGCTGCACGTAGAAGTGCAGCGACTCGCTGCCCTCGTCGATCTCGACAGTCGGGCCGGCCGAGCGGTAGGTGTCGCCCTGCACCTCGATGCTGGCGTTGCTGAGCGTCACGATCCGGAGCGCGTGGAGTGAGTTGTCTGGGACGCCGACGCTGTTGGTCGTCTCGATGGTCACCTTCAAGCGACCGTTCTGGCCGCTGACCGGCTGCGTCAGTACGGCAAGGCTGGGGCGCGGCAGGCACATCGGGTTGACGGTCGGCACGGGCGTCGGCGTGTTGGTCGGGACCGGCGTGCCGGTGGGGACGGGCGTGAACGTGCCGGTCGGCGCTGGCGTGAGCGTGTTGGTGGCCGTTGGGGCCGGCGTCTCGGTCGGCTCCGGGGTCCTGGTCGGCCTGGGCGTCCGGGTGGGGGCCGGCGTCTCGGTTGGCTCGGGCGTGGTGGTCGGCGTGATGGTGGCGGTGGGGGCCTGCGTCGTGGTCGGAGGCGGCGTGCCCGTGGGGGACGGTGTGTTGGTGGCCGGCAGGGTGCCAGTCGGCGTCATGGTCGGCGCGGGGATCGCCTGCCCGCTGCCGCCGTCGATGACCAGCGAGGATACGTCCACGGCCTCGAAGCTCGCGCCGAAGACATCTTCAAGCTCGGCCAGAACGCCCTCGTCCCAGCCGGGGTGGGGCGCGCCGCTGAGGCCCCAGGCCGGGCCTGGCTCGGCCAGGAACATGCCGTAGCGCTGGAGCGCCACCAGGATCACCTGGGCGCGTGGCGAGTACGCCGCCGGATTCACGGTCGCACGGAGTCGGAAGCGCGCCCCGGCCGGCGGCAGCTCCGGATCGGAGCCGTCGGGGCCGCCGTGACGGGCGGGCCAGAGGTGGCTCTGCCCGATGCGCGGCGCGGTGAAGCGGAGGGCGTGGGTGATCTCGCCGTGCTCGACTTCCTCGAAGCGCGCCAGCCCGGGGAACACCGGCAGGCCGGCCGTGTCCGCCGAGCCCCAGCCATCCGGCCGAAGGTCGTTGGAGCCGAGGTCGAAGAGGGCGCCGGCCGACGCCTTCCAGGAGGCCGACCCGGTCTTCTGCGCGCCGCGCAGCTCGGCCAGCACGCACCGATCCCTGTCGACGACAATCAGGCGGCCGTCGTCAGCATCGATGGCAGCATCGTCGGGCACGCGGTACGGCCCGGGGTCGCTCTCGGAGGCCTTGTCGATCTCGATGGACGCGGCGGCGGTCGACCCGGCGACGGTCTGATACGGGATGCCATCGGTGGCGCTGAAGACCGCGCGCAGCCGCTCGGTCTCGCCGATGCTGCTAACCCAGGCCGCCGAGTCCGGGTGGACCGGCAGCGTGTCGATGCGCTGGTTCCAGGCATTGTCGGCCGGGAAGACCTTGCAGCCTGCCGCGTCGGCGGCGACCGTCGGCGTGTCGAACAGGCGAAAGGCGTGGCCGTCGCCGAAACCGGGGGCAACCACACGCAGGGCGAGGGCTGCGCTCAGCGCGCCGAGCCCGAACAGGAGACGCAGGGACCGCTGCCGCCGCGGGTGCGGCGTCGTGGGAGGCATGGTGTTCACGCCCCAAGAAACGCCGGCCCACGGCTGAGAGTGATGGCCGAAGCGTCAGGCCGCTGTCAGAGTCTCAGGCGGATGGCGGCGTCCGCGGCGGGCATTGCGAGATCGAGCAGGCATGTCGACACATTTCTAGCTAACGAATATACTCCTGAGCGCGCGCCCCGGATCTCTGGCAGCGGTGATCGTCCAGGACTTGACTGTGCAAAGGGTTCCGGAACGGTGTGCAATACAGTACGATGAACTGTGTATGACCGTGTCGTCCGATCTCGAGCTGGAAGAGGTCGTCCGCGCATCGGACCGACCGACCTACAACACCGCCGCTGTCGAGCAGCGGACGGGGTTGCGGCCGGCCACGTTCCGGGCCTGGGAGCGCCGCTACGGCTTTCCGAAGCCGCGCCGCCTGCCGGGCAACCAGCGGCTCTACTCTGACCAGGACATCGCGGCGATCCGCTGGCTGCAGCGGCGCACGGACGAGGGGCTGTCGATCAGCCACGCCATTCGGCTGTTGCAGGAGCGGCTACGCGAGGGCCTGATTCCGACGCAGCCGCCGGCCGATGGGCCGGCTGGCCGTCCGCCGGCGGCCCTGGCCGAGGATCTCGGGCGGACGCTGATCGCGTTCGATTCCAACTCCGCCGAGCGCATCCTCAACGAGGCCTTTGCGATGTATCGCGTTGAGGACGTCTGCATGGACGTGATCGCGCCGATGCTGGTGGAGGTCGGGGAGCGGTGGCATCGCGGCGAGGTGAGCGTCGCCACCGAGCATTTCGCCACCAGCTTCGCTCGCCGCAAGCTCTTCTCCCTCATCAACGCCTACGAGACGGGGTACGGACGCAGCCTGATCTTCACGGCCTGCGCGCCCGAGGAATGGCACGAGGTCGGCGCCCTGATGGTATCGCTGTTCCTGGTGCGGCACGGCTTCCGGCTGCGCTATCTCGGTCCGAACCTCGCCACTGACGGCCTGGGCGAGACGTTGCGGGCCCAGCAGCCCGATCTGCTGATCGTGTCGGCCACGTCCTACGAGGCGGCGGATCGGGTGCTTGAGCTGGACGCCGTGCTGACCTCGCTCCCCGAGCCGCGCCCGGTGCTGGCGTACGGCGGCCACGGCTTCGACGACGAGCGTCGCCGACACCTGGTGCACGGCGTGTACCTTGGCGAGGACGCCCGCGCGGCCGTCCAGATCGTCGAGCGGCTCCTGGGCGCCAGCACGAACGGCGCCGCGCGCCACTAGTGGCCCGTCAGTCGTGAACGACCGAGTCGGGTCACTCGATGCTTCCCCCGTCATCCCGAGCGGAGTGAGCGTGCGAACGCAGTCGAGGGATCTTCCTCACGCCAAGAAGGAGAAGATCCCTCTCCGCTCGTGCCTCGCCGCGGTCGGAATGACGGACGGGTGTGCTCGTTCCTCAGGGCGATTGCATGTTCATTGGTGTCCCCGAAGCATCATGGAACGGGCGGTCGGGGACTGAAGTCCCCGCCTACCATCCTGCAGTCGCTGCGCGACGCTCCAGTCGCACCAG
>JADZEM010000138.1 GCA_020850535.1 Chloroflexota bacterium | reverse complement strand
GATCACGGGTGGCGCGCGTGGGATCGGCCGGGCTATCGGGCTGGCCCTGGCGGCGGACGCCTACCGCGTCGCACTCGTGGATCTGAACGGCGAGACCGCCCAGGCGACGGCCCGCGAGATCGCCGCCGTCAGCGGCCTGGAGGGCGCGGCCTACCAGGCTGACGTCCGCGACTACGCCCGCGCCCAGGAGATCGTGGCGGACCTGCTGGCGCGCTTCGGGCGGGTGGACGCGCTGATCAACAACGCCGGCATTACGTCGCCCACGCCGTTCCCGCGGCTTACAGAGGCTGACTGGGATCTGGTGATCGGCGTCCACCTCAAAGGCTCGTTCAACTACGCCCACGCAGTCGTGCCGTCGATGCTGGCCGCGCAGTGGGGGCGCATCGTCTGCATCTCCTCGATGAACGCGAAGCATGGTGGCGCGTTCCCGGCCGTCAGCAAGACGGCGTACGCTGCTGCCAAGGCCGGGATGCTCGGGCTGATCCGGGGGCTGGCGCGGGATCTCGCGCCGCACATCACGGCCAACGCCGTCTGCCCGGGCCTGATCGCCACCGAGCTGAGCGCGTCGATGTGGGCCGGCCCGCAGGCCCAGGCGGTGATCGACTCGATCCCGGCCGGCCGCCTGGGCCTCCCTGAAGATGTCGCCAACGCCGTCGCGTTCTTGGCCTCGGAGAAGGCAGGCTACATCAGCGGCGAGGCGATGGACGTGAACGGCGCGGTGTACATCGATTAGGGGGCAAGGCCGCCTGTTGGGGCGGCGTGCCACGGGCGTCCTACTCCCTCCGCTCGCCCTGCGACGCCATCACCCCGGCCGCCGCCAGGATCTCCGCCACGCGCGCTGGCGTCTCGTCGATCTCCATTCGCTCAGGGCTGCCGCTCAGGTAGACGAACGCGCCGCCGCGCCCGTGCGGGGCGACACAGAGCACACGGTCCACGTTGACCAGCAGCGGACGGCCGGTCTCGGACTCGGTCAGCTCAACAAACGGTCCAGACATCAGACACCTCCTTCCACGCGCCGGCGGCGACGTGCCGCCGGCCGGCGCTCCCAGGGCGCCTCGACGCGGCTCGTCGCGATGTAGCGGACGGCAGCCGGCGTGTTACCGCGGCGTCAGGACGCGCTGCTCCTTGCTGGCAGATGGCCTCGGCTCAGGGTGGGTGGCGGGATGGTCGATGGCGGCCTCGGCCTCGCGAGCCAGCCGGTAGCAAGCCTCCTGCAAACGGGCCGTGAACGCCTGGGGCGCCTCGCCGGGCAGCAGCCGCAGCGGCGGCCCGAACGCAATCGCCAGCGGCCCCTGCCGCACCGAGAGCGGGATGCCGCCGAGCGCAGGGCCGGCGAACCCGACCGCCGTCTGCGGGATGACCCGCTCTGGTCCGGCCAGCCCGAACGGATAGACGGGCAGATCCAGCGCCTCGGCCAGATGGGCCACGCCCGTGCGGAAGCGAACGGACGGATCGTTCGCCAGCTCGGCCTCAGGGTTCGTGTGGACGCCCTGCGGGAAGATCAGGATGCTCCCCCTGCTCGCCTGGACGATGCCGACCAGCCGGCGCAGGCTGGTCTCCCGGCCGCGCCGCTGGTCGAGCGGGTGCAGCCCCAGCACCAGCACGCCGATCCACCCGAGCACCCCTCGGAAGAACGATGTGGTGACGACGGCGCTGATCAGGCCGGGCAGCAAGACGCGGTTGCCCGTCCGCGCCAGGGCGTAACGGACCAGCGGCATGTCCGCGAAGCTCCGATGGGTGCCGGCCAGGATCACCTGGGGCGGCAGCGGCCAGAGGTACTCGCCGCCGAGCAAGACGATGGGCTGGCCAGCGTAGCGCAGCAGTAGATCGATGGGCAGCATCAGCGCGCGCAGCGGCCGGCCCCAGGTGTAGGCCCAGCGTGGCGGCGCTTCGAGCAGGCCGCTCGCGCCGGGGCCTCCGGGGCCGTCGCTGGCGGCTGTCAGGGGGGCTGCCGCCACCACAGCGCGCGCCTCATCCACCGTCATCTCGGCGTGCAGGGCGTCCTCCTCGATGGTGCGGCCCGTCTTCTCCTCCAGTGCGATGGCCAGCTCGACGATGCTCAGGCTGTCCAGGCCAAGCTCGGCCAGGGTGTGGTGCGGCTCGACGGTACTCTGGTGGACAAGGCCGCTCAGCGCCTGCCCAACGGGATCGTCCAGGGCCAGCACCTGCTCGACCTTGGCGGCTCGCTCCGGGCGCGGCAGCGGCAGCAGATGTCGGCGGACCTTGAGCATCGCCGTGCGGGGAAAGTCCGCCTCGTCCCACCAGGAGGCCGTCGCCACCCGCTGATGCTGGGCCAGCCGAGCATTGCAGCTCGCCACGATCTGCCCGACGCTGGTGGCGCGGTCGGCGGGGGTGGTTGGCAACAGGTAGGCGTGGAGTGTCGCGCCGCCGCGTCCGGACGGCACGGCCAGCACCGCCGCATCTTTGACCGAGGGATGTGCCCGCAGCGCCGCCTCGACGTCCTGCGGCCAGACGTTCATGCCCGAGGGCAGTACGATCAGGTCGCGTGCGCGGCCGGTGATGCGGATGTTCCCCTGCGCGTCGATGCTGCCGAGGTCGCCGGTCGCGTACCAGCCGTCCGCGAGCACCTCGGCGGTGCGCTCGGGGTCCTGCCAGTAGCCGGCCATCACGTTCGGGCCGCGCACCAGCAGCTCGCCCCCTTCGCCCAGCCGCACCTCGACGCCCCGCATCGCCCGGCCGACGCTCCCGAGCGGCGTCGTGCCGTTCGGCTCGGCCAGCGCGATGGCCGGCGAGCATTCTGTCGTGCCGAAGCCGGGCACGATGCGGACGCCCATCCGTTCCCACAGGAGCTGCGTCTCGATAGGCAGGGCCGCGCCGCCGGCGATCATCAGGCGGAGATGCCCGCCAAGCTGCTGGTGAACCGGCCAGAACAGCAGCCGCCGCGGCCCGAACGGGACGCGGTCCGCCGCTTTCCAGAGCGCATCGTACAGGGCCGATGGCAGCCGCGCGCGCAGCTTCTCCTGCAGGGCGTGGCCCATCAGCGTCAGCAACTGCGGCACCACGATCATGTGGGTGATCCGCTGCTCTTGCAGCACCCGCAGCACGTCGGTTGCGCGGCGGCTCGGTACGTAGTGGGTCGCGGCCCCCGACTGGATGGCGTACACCAGGGTGCCCAGCTCGAAGACATGCGAGAGCGGCAGGATGCCCGCCACCCGACACGTGCCGTCGAGCGGGACGCGGTCGTAGACGGCCGCTGCCTGGAACAGCAGGTTGGCGTGCGTCAGCATGACGCCCTTCGGCGTGCCGGTGGTCCCCGAGGTGAAGACGATGACGGCCAGCGGCTCGGGGGGCGGCGTCCAGGAGTGGCCGTGGTGGTTGGCCGAGCCGGTTGCCGCGTTGCGCGTGCCTGGCTCCCACCACTCGGTGATGCGGGCGTCCTGCGCCCAGGCCGGCCGCTCGCCGTAGCCGGCCAGGATCAGCCGGGGCGCAATGCGTTCGAGGATGCGCGCGCCGGCCTCCGGGTTCATCTCCCGGTCGAACGGCACGGCGACCGCGCCGAGCTTCCAGAGGGCGAACAGGTAGACCGGGGTACGCCAGTGGTTCGGCATCCAGAGGACGACCCGTTCCCCCTGGCCTACCCCGAGGTCTCGCAGCTCATCCGCCAGCCGGTCGACCAGCGCGAGCAGCTCGCGGCTGGTGAGCGTCCGCCAGACCAGCCCCTGCTGGCCACCAATCGCAACCGACTCAGGATGCTGGGCGGCCCGCTGCCGCAACAGCGCGTACAGGTGCATGGACATCGGACGCCTCCCCCGCGTGGTGGCGGCGGTTGGCGGACAACTGAACGATCACGGTGGCGATGGTGTCAGGCTGGCGACGCCGTCAGGCGGCCTACGGTCAGTCCCGCGCCTCCGGCGTCGCGGTGTCCTCTGGGGGAGCAACCTCCTCGCCGCGCGCCACGCCGTTCCCCGTCCGCCGCCGGCTAGGGACGCCGTAGCTCGGCTCGCCGCGCTGCACGGCGACCATCCGCTCAAGCTGGCGCTCCACCGCGTGAATCGCGAGGCGGGCAGCGGCATCGGGTGTCGCGGCCGCCTGGCTGCTGGTCAACGTCGGCCCGAGCGGCCCGAGTTGCACCCGCAGGCTGGCGACGATCTCGTGATGGCTGTTCGGTCCGGAGAAGCCGAGCACCGCCTTAGGCTCGGGCCGGTTCGCCAACCGCCGCGCGAGCGCCTCAAGGTGGTGCCCAATCCGCTGCTCCTGCTCCCGGTTCAGGGAGACACCGTGCCGTTCCAGCGTGGTCGTGAGTGCCATCGAGGTTCCTCCAACCCGGCTGCCCGTAGCGATAGGCAGCCGGGAGCGCTGTACAGTCAGTGGGGGTGGGGTGCGCGATATCTGCGTGCGCCTGCATCAGGGCGACCCTGCGTGCGCGGGCGTCCGGACCTCCGGCCGCTCCCCGTGCACGGTGTGGGCCGTCCAGGTCGGCCGGTGCGGAGCGCCCTCCTTGACCAGCAAGACGGGGACGCCCGTCCGGTGCATGATGCCGTCGGCGGTGCTGCCCAGCAGCATCCGCCCGACGCCGTGCCGGCCGTGGGTCGTCATCACGATGACGTCGACATGCTCGGAGCGCGTCGCTTCGGCGATGGCGGTGGCCGGCGTGCCGACAAGCACCCAGATCGAGGCGCGGCTGCCGGTCGCACGGACGGCGTCGGCGTGGATCGAGAGGTAGTTCCAGGCGTCTTCGACTTCGACAAAGTCAGCACAGGAGAACGTCATCTTGCCGTCGCGGTAGCGCGTGTGGAGCATCGGCGAGAGCACGCGGACGAGCAGCAGCTCGGCATCGAAGGTGCGCGCCAGCTCGATGGCTGGCCCCAGCGCTTCCTCGGCGCGGCGCGAGCCGTCCAGCGGCACCAGGATCAGGGATGGCGTCTGCTCGTCCCAGGCGGCTTTGGAGTCCGGCGGGATCAGCAGCACGGGGGCCGTCGTCCGGCGGATCACCTCGTCGGCAACGCTTCCGAACAGGCTCCGGCGCAGGCCGCCCCGGCCGTGGGTGGACATGACGACGAGGCTTGCGCCGGCGTCGCTGGTGGCGGCGCGCAGCGTCTCGGCGACCTCGCCGGGCAAGGCGTCCAGGGTGCGCGCCGAGGCGTCGACGCCGGTGGCGTGCAGAGGACCGAGTAAGGATACGGGGTCGAATGGCTCGGCGGCGGCCGCCACCGACGGCGACCGTACGTGTGCGAGGACGACGCGCCCTGCACCGCGCGCAGCGAGATGCGCGGCGTACGGGAGGGCGCGCTCGGCCAGCGGCGACCCATCGAGTGGGACCAGGATCGTGAGCGACATTGCGCGATCTCCCTTCTCGCCGCCTCGGATGGCACGGCTCCGAAGCCGCTGCCGACGCTGCACTGCGTGGAAGGCCTCACTCAGCCTGGTGAGCGGGACATGACAGCTTCACCATCAGTGTGCGCTCAGGACGAGTGCGCGCCGGCGGTCACTCGTCCTGAGGTCCGGGTGACGGGTGTCACCACGCCACGGGAGGAGAAGAATGCGCCCCCGCTCCGCGCCGGAGATGATGTCGGCGGAGCCGATAGTTGCGCCGCGCAGCGGGGCGGGGGGTGAGGTGCATCCCTGCTCTCACGTAATCGGGATGGTCCGGGTCAGCGGCAGCGTCTCCGTGGTGGGCTTCGGAATGTGGATCTCGAGGACGCCGTCCGTGAACGTCGCGGTGATCTGCTCGGCGGTCGTCTCGAACGGCAGCGCCAGCCGCCGGTAGAAGCTGCCGTAGCTCTGCTCCATGCGGTAGTAGTGCTCCTCCTTGACCTCCGTCTCGGCCTTCCGGTGGCCCCGAACGATCAGCTCGCTCTGGTCGAGCGTGATCTCGATGTCGTCCTTGCTCGCGCCCGGCAGCTCGGCCTTGACCACCAGGTCGCCGTTCTTCTCGAACACGTCAACGCGCGGCGTCCAGGTCGTCGTCGGCGCGGCCATCGGGCTTGTGCGACGTGCGAGCGGACCGAAGCTGAACGGCCACGACTGGCCCCACAGGCGGGCCATCTCGTCCTGGAACGTCTCGAACATCTCGAAGGGATCGCGGCGGCGCAGCTTGCCGTTCTCGGCCTTCGGCGGCATCGTCGTCATCTCCGTCATGGTCGTCCTCCTCTCCCGCACGCTGAGCCGGCCGTGTGGGGCGCCGCGCCAGGGTGGTCCGAGCAGGCTGATCAGAGCAGGCTGGTCAGCTGGGTGTCCGTGATGGGCACGCTTGGGAGGCCTGCCCGCGCCGCCGAGGCGTCGCTGTCACACCTGCAAGCGCGTGACGCATGCATGCGCGTCTCCGACGGGCGGCCAGGCGTTGAGCACGGCTTCGTCGACACGCTCTTCCGAATCGGTCATCACCTCCTCTGCCCGCCGGCTCAACGCTTCCGGCCGGACCAGCAGCACTGGCACGTGGGCCCGCTGCACTGTCGCAGTGGCGACGCTCCCCATCGTCAGCCGCGCCAGCCCGGTTCGGCCGTGCGTCGCCATGACGATCAGGTCAACGCCTTCCTGCCGCGCGAGGGCCGCGAGCACCGTCCCCGGGCGCCCTTCATCCACCAGGGTATCGACCGGCTGTTCGGTCGGCTGCTGGGCGGCTGCGAGGTCGTCGAGGTAGGCCCGGGCCATCTCAAGGTCAGCCTCGCCGGGGCGTCGGAACGACAGGCTCAGCGGATCGAGTCCATCGACGATGTCCGGGGTCGGCTCGACCACCCGGGTCAACAGAAGCTGGCCGCCGATGGCCTGGGCCATCTTCCGAGCGGGGCCAAGGGCCGCCTCGGAGAGGTCCGACCCGTCGAGCGGCACCATCACCTTCAGCGGCCGGTCCTTCGGCCAGGGATGGTGGCTGGTGGACGGGACCAGCAGGACTGGCACGCGGGCCTGATTCAGGACGGCGTCGGCGACGCTGCCGTAGAGCCAGCGCCCGAGGCCGCTCGCCCCGTGGGTGGACATGACCAGGATGTCAACCTTCTGCTCGTCGGCGGCCCGCAAGATGCGCGCGGCCGGGTGCTCGCCAACGACGGTCTGGGCGGTCGTCTGGACGCCGTTCATCCGTAGCTGGCCGGCCAGGTGCTCGATCCTGGCGGCGATATCCAGTTCGTTCCAGGCGCGGACCGGTGCGGGCACGTCGTGCATGACGTGAAAGAGGATCAGGTGGGCCTGCATGGTCACGGCCAACTGTGCCGCGTACGGCACGGCGCGCTCGGCAAACTCGGACCCGTCAAGTGGGACCAGAATGGTGGTTCGCATGTCGATCTCCCCCTGACCAGATCCGGCCTGGAAGCGCGACCTGCGGCTCGGTCAGCCGCCTGCTGGCCCCGAGCGGATCGTCCGTGATTGGCTATGGGACGCCTGGGCCTCGTCCAGGCCACGCGCCTCATGGGGACGGCACGCCAGGAACACGTCCTCCCACCAGGATGGTCGCGCAGAGAGGTATCCCGACAGGTTGCCGGCGGTGAACGGCGCGTTGATGTTTGCTGGTGGTCTCAGGGCTGATTCAACGTCCGGCTCGGCAGCGCCCCGCTCTCACCATCTGCGTCTCTTACTCCTGCTCGGCCCTGGGCCACGCTGCAAGCGTGGCCTCGGCCGACGCGGGGTGCGCCACCACGTTGTCGCCCACCACCCGGCCGTCACGAAACGTCACGATCCGGCTCGCGTGGGCCGCGATGTCGGCTTCGTGCGTGACGATGATGATGGTCGCGCCCTCGGCGTTGAGCCGCTGGAGGATCGCCATGATCTCGATACTGGTCCTGCTGTCCAGGTTCCCGGTCGGCTCGTCTGCCAGGATCAGGCTGGGGCCGTTGACCAGCGCCCGCGCGATGGCAACCCGCTGAATCTGCCCGCCAGACAGCTCGTTCGAGCGGTGCTGCGCCCGATCCTGCAACCCGACCGCCTCGAGCGCCGCCATGCCGCGTTCGCGCCGCTCGTCCGCTGGCAGGCCGGCGTACACCATCGGCAGCATCACGTTGCCAAGCGCATCCATGCGCGGCAACAGGTTGAACCCCTGGAAGATGAACCCGATCTTCTGGTTACGCAGGTCGGCAAGCTCGTCGGCCGAAAGCGTCGAGACCTCGATGCCGTCGAGCCAGTACCGGCCGCTCGTCGGGCGGTCCAGGCAGCCGATCACGTTCATGAAGGTAGACTTGCCGGAGCCGGATGGCCCCATCACCGCGACCATTTCACTCGGCCGCACCTCGAGATCGACGTCGCGAAGGGCCGCCACCACAGTGCTGCCAGCGACGTACTGCTTGCAGAGCCGCTCCACGCGGATGACTGGCGGTCGGCCGGTAGCCGGTGGCTCCATCCGAACCGGGGCAGGCGTCAACTCCGCTCGTGAGGTTTCACGTGCGCGGCTCGGGGCCGCTGTCTGCATCGTTGCCGTCGCTGCCATCTCCCCGACCTCCCTGCCGCTGCGCGGCCTGAACTGGGGATGCTGCCCTCACTCCCACCTTCATACTCGCGCGCGCCGGCCGTCTGCACAGGGGGCGTTCGACCAGCTTCGGGCGGGTCAATCATCCAGAGTTGCCGCTGCTGCCCGGGCGCATCCGACCCTGTCACAGGACAGCCGACCGTCTCCGTAGGGGACGTTCGCACCTGCCCTCCTGCTGACGGATCTGTCACGATCTGAAGTGGAAGGCCGTCAGGCTGCCAACCGATGCGGGCCGTGGAATCCCCAGAGGCAGTACGAAAGTAGCTATCATGAAAATCCTCGCCATCGATCGCGATCCTGCGACGCTTGACGGCCTGACGGCTGCGCTCCAGTTCCACTGGCACGATGTGGTCGTCCTGACGGCCCCGGATGGCGAGCGCGGCGTGCAGATCTTCTTCGAGCACGATCCTGATGTGCTGCTGCTCGAACTGGCCCTCGGGGACTGCTCCGCATTCGACGTGCTGCGTCAGGTGCGCCGCGTCTCCGACGTGCCGATCATCGTGCTCTCGGCGCGGACGGACGACGCCGACCAGATCCGCGCCCTGGAGCTTGGCGCGGACGAGTATGTCCTGAAGCCGTGCAGCTACCTCGTCCTGATCGCCCGGATCAAAGCGATCCTGCGCCGCGCCGATCTGCTCCCGCCCGAGCGCGCCCTGCCCGACCTCGTGATCGGCGACCTGGTGTTCAACTTTCGGGATCGGCAGGTCAGCCTGGCGGGCGAGCCGATCAAGCTGACACCCGTCGAGTACAAGCTGCTCTATCACCTCGTCCGCAACGCCGGCCGGCTGATGCCCCACGAGGCCCTGCTGGATCGCGTCTGGGGCGCTGAGTACGGCCACACGCCGGACCATCTGAAGGTCTTCATCAGCCGGCTGCGCTCGAAGATCGAGCGGCCGGGCGGCCCCCACTACATCGAGACGGTGCGCGGCGTCGGCTACACGTTCATCCACGAGGATCACTGGCTGCACCCGAACGGCGTCACGCCGCCCTGCACCCTGGACGAGGCCTCGGTCATCGCGGACAGCGCCTGGAACCGCCGCCACTGAGGTCGCCTGTCAGCACACCACTCAAGGTCGCGTGCGCTCCATGCTTGCTCGGCTCACCAGTACGGTCCTGCCTCTCGGCATCAGCAGCCTGATCGTCTTGCAGCCACCAGCGAGACGAACCTGAGCGGACGAAGGGCACCGACAGCGACGCCGACGCCGGTCAACCCAATTGTGACGCTCGACTTGTGACGCTCGACTCGTCGGGCTATGTCGGCCTGTTCACTTCGCTGCAACTGAACGCCAGTGGCTATCCGGTCGTCAGCTACTACGACGCCACCAACGGCGACCTCAAGCTCATCATCTGCGGGGACGCCGCCTCCGCCCCTTCGGGCACATGGCGCCCAACCGGCGGTTGATGGCGTTTACCGCGGCAATTCGTCGAACATCATCAACCCCCGACGACGGGGCGTCAACGCAGGCATCTCCAGGGCGATCGCCTGCTGGTCTCGTCGTGCAGCCCCGACCGCTCGTTTGACGGCGTTTCGGGAACACCAATGACCATGCAGTCGCTCGGCGCCGACTGCCGGATCGTGTGGTGAGCTGCGCCCGACGTGCTAGCATGACTGCGCCGTCCCCAACGGCTGCGGACATCCTCTCGGCACGGAGCGCACGCCGGCATGGGCCTGATCGACCTTCTCAAGCAGCACGTCGGGATGGTCCCCAGCCCCGTCAGCGCACACACCAGGCAGTTGCACGCCCGCATCCAGGATGCTGAGGTCACCGTCAGCGTCTGCCCGTACTGCGCTGTCGGCTGCTCGCAACTGGTCTACACCAGAGACGGCCAGATCCTCGACATCGAGGGGAACGACGCCAGTCCGATCAACGGCGGCACCCTCTGCCCGAAGGGGGCCGCGACCTCCGGCCTGATCGCCAGCCCCCACCGGCTCAAGACCGTCAAGTACCGCGCGCCCTTCTCCGACCGCTGGGAGGAGCGCCCGCTGGCCTGGGCGATGGAGCGCATCGCGCAGCGGGTCAAGGAGACGCGCGACGCCACCTTCCAGCACCAGAACGCGGACGGCGTCACCGTCAACCGGACCACGGCTATCGGGCACCTGGGCGGCGCGACCCTCGACAACGAAGAGAACTACCTGATCAAGAAGCTGTTCACGGCTGGGCTGGGGATCGTCGCCGTCGAGAACCAGGCCCGCATATGACACAGCTCCACCGTGCCCGGTCTGGGCACCCGACTCGGGCGCGGCGGCGCGACCACCACCCTGAATGACCTTGCCAACAGCGACTGCATCGTCATCATGGGCTCGAACATGGCCGAGAACCACCCGGTCGGGTTCCGCTTCGTGATGCAGGCCAAGGAGCGCGGCGCGACGGTCATCCACATCGATCCGCGCTTCTCGCGCACCTCGGCCATGGCCGACCTGTTCGTGCCGATCCGGGCCGGCAGCGATCTCGTCTTCCTGGGCGCGCTGGTCAACTACGTGGTGACCCACGAGCGCTACTTCGACGAGTACGTCCGCCACTACACCAACGCCTCGGCCCTGATCGACGAGGGGTACGCCGACACCGAGGATCTCGGCGGCCTCTTCTCCGGCTTCGACACCGACGGCCAGCGCTACGATCCGTCCTCGTGGAACCAGCAGGCACACGCGGAGAACGGCAGCGCGCGCCATGCGGCCTCGCAGGACGCCCAGCCCCGCGAGGGCGCGCCGTCCGGCGGCTCGCCGCGGTCAACCCCCACCGACCCGACCCTGCAAGACCCCCGCTGCGTCTTCCAGATCGTCAAGCGGCACTTTGCGCGGTACACCCCGGAGATGGTCGAGCAGAGCTGCGGCGTCCCACAGGATCTCTTCCTGAAGGTCGCCGAGGCCGTCGCGCAAAACTCCGGGCGGGAGCGCACCACCGCGTTCTGCTACGCCGTCGCCTGGACCCAGCACACCACCGGCTCGCAGATGATCGCCTGCTGCGCCCTGCTCCAGTTGCTGCTCGGCAACATCGGGCGGCCGGGCGGCGGCATCATGGCGCTGCGCGGGCACTCCACCATCCAGGGTAGCACCGACATCCCGACCCTCTACAACCTGCTGCCCGGCTACATCCCGATGCCGACTGTCGCCTCGGAAGCGCACCATTCGCTCGACGGCTTCCTGGACGCCGAGAAGCTCGACACCGGCATCTGGTACGAGCTGCCGAAGTACATGGTCAGCCTGCTCAAAGCCTGGTACGGCGAGGCGGCCCAGCCCGACAACGACTTTGCCTACGACCTGCTCCCGAAGATCGACGCCGACCACTCGTTCCAGGCGATGCTGCTCCAGATGAAGGACGGCCTGATGCAGGGATTGTTCTGCATGGGCATGAACCCGGCCGTGGGCGGCCAGAACTCGGTGCTGGGGCGGCAGGCGCTGGCGAATCTCGACTGGCTGGTGGTCCGCGACATCCACGAGATCGAGACGGCCGCCTTCTGGTACGACGCGCCAGAGGTCCGCGAGGGCAAGGTCCGCCCCGCCGACATCAAGACCGAGATCTTCCTGATGCCGGTGGCCGTGGCCGCCGAGAAGGAAGGCTCGTTCACCAACACCCACCGGCTGGTGCAGTGGCACGACAAGGCCGTCGAGCCGCCCGCCGAGTGCCGTTCCGAAGCCGACTTCGTCTATCAGCTGGGCCGCCGGCTGCGCGAGCTGTACGCCGACGACAACAGCCCGGCCGGCCGCCAGATCCGCGCCATCACCTGGGAGTACCCGACCCACGGCCCGCTCGGCGAGATCGAGCTGGAAGCCGTCGTGCGGGAGATCAACGGCCACACGGTGGCGGATGGCGCGCTGGTGCCTGGCTACGCCGCCCTCAAAGATGACGGCTCGACGGCCTGCGGCTGCTGGATCTACTCGGGCATCATGCCGGAGCCGGGCAAGAACCTCGCGCGGAGCCGCCACGCCGAGGGCCGCGCCTTCCTCGATTGGGGCTTTGCGTGGCCCGGCAACCGTCGTATCCTCTACAACCGCTGCTCCGCCGATCCCGAGGGCCGCCCCTGGAGCGAGCGCAAGGCCTGGGTCTGGTGGGACGAAGCGCAAGGCCGCTGGACCGGCCACGATGAGCCAGACTTCCCGGCCACCAAACCGCCCGCCTACCAGCCGCCGCCCGACGCGAAGGGGCTGGCCGCTCACCCTGGCGATGCGCCGTTCGTGCGGATGGCCGATGGCCGGGGCGCGCTGTTCGTGATGGCCGGCCTCAAGGATGGCCCGCTGCCGACCCACTACGAGCCGTGGGAGTCGCCCGTCCGCAACGCGCTCTACCCCGGGCAGGAGCGCAGCCCGGTCGCCCCGGCCTTCGACCGCCCGGACAACCGCTACCACGAGCCGGCCGATCCGCGCTTCCCGTACGTCCTGACCACCTATCGCCTCACCGAGCACCACACGGCCGGTGGGATGAGTCGGTGGGTGCCCTGGCTGGCCGAGTTGCAGCCGGAGGGGTTCGCGGAGATCGGGACCGAGCTTGCGGCCAGCCTCGGCATCGACAACGGCGACTGGGTCGTGGTCTCGACCTTGCGTGGGGAGGTCGAGACGCGCGCCCTGGTGACGGATCGGCTGCGCCCGCTCACGGTGGACGGACGGACCCTCCACCAGATCGGGATGCCCTGGCACTTCGGGTATGGCGGGCTGGCGACGGGCGCTATCGCCAACGACCTGATCGCCCTGGTGGAAGACCCGAACTCCCGCATCCATGAGGCAAAATCGCTGACCTGCAACCTGCGCCCGGGCCGCCTGCGCCCCGGCCGTTCGCGCCCGACCGGAGCCCCATCCGCATGAGCCTGCTGCCGATCCCGCTGCTGCCGGGCGCTGTCCCGCCACAGGCTGATGCCGTCTCGACACATGGGCTGGTGCTCGGGGAGATCGGCACAACCGGCGCGCGCCCCGGCGCGACCGGCTTCCTGACCGACACCACGCTCTGCATCGGGTGCAAGGCGTGCGAGGTCGCCTGCAAGCAGTGGAACCAGTTGCCGATGGACAATTTCGGGTTCTCGGCCACCAGCTACGACAACACCCGCGACCTCGGCGCGACGACCTGGCGGCACGTGGCGTTCGTGGAGCAGATGGGGGGGCCGGTCGGGACCGATGGGATGCCTGGCGGCCACGCCGGGGGCGGCCTCACCAGCGGGGGTCACGCCCCCACCGAGCTGCCGCCCTTCCAGAGCCACTGGCTGATGCAGAGCGATGTCTGCAAGCACTGCGTCAACGCCGGCTGCATGGAGGCCTGCCCGACGGGCGCGATCATCCGCACCGAGCAGGACACCGTGCTCATCCAGCAGGACATCTGCAACGGTTGCGGCTACTGCGTGCCGTGCTGCCCGTTCGGCGTGCCGGAGCTGAGCCTCTTTGATGGCAAAGTCCACAAGTGCACGCTCTGCTACGACCGCACCAACGTCGGGCTGGAGCCGGCCTGCGCCAAAGCCTGCCCCACCGACAGCATCCAGTTCGGTCCCATCGAGACGCTGATGGCCCGCGCCCGCGAGCGCGTCGGCAGCCTTCGCGAGCGCGGCGCGAAGACGGCCTACATCTACGGCGACCGGGCGGTCGGCGGGACCGGCGGCATGGACGGCCTGAACGCCTTCTTCATCCTGACGGCCCCGCCGGAGACCTACAACCTGCCGGCCCGGCCGGAGCTGCCGCAGAGTCGGACGTTCCCGGCCTCGTGGTCCACTATCGGGGCGGCGCTGGCGCTCGGCGCGATGGCGATCTTCTCGCTGCGGGGGCGCTGAGGTGGCCGAGCACGGCCCCGGCGACGGGCGCGGCGCACACGATGGCGGACGCGGGCAGCAGGCGGACGGCGACGGCCTCACCGCGACCTACGAGCGACGCTGGGAGGTCCGCCGCAAGCGGGGCGGGCGCTCGGCCGGCGACGAGGCCCGCAACTCGTACTACGGCGTGCCGGTCATCCACAAGCCGCACTGGGAATGGCTGGTGGTCTGGTACTTTTTCCTGGGCGGCCTGACCAGCGGCAGCTACCTGGTGGCGACCATCGCCGAGTGGTTCGGCGGCGCCGGCGGCAAGCCCATCGCGCGGGCCGGCCGCTACGTCTCGTTCGCGGCGCTGCTGCCCTGCCCGATCCTCCTGATCCTCGACCTGGGCCGCCCCGAGCGCTTCCTGAACATGCTCCGGGTCTTCAAGTTCCGCTCACCGATGTCTGTCGGCGTCTGGGGTCTCCTCTCGTACAGCGCCTTCTCGATGCTCTCAACGCTGATGCAGGCCGCCAACGACGGGCTGATGCCTCGACGCTGGCTGTTCTCGCGGTTCCTGCGGGCGCACCCGGCCCGGCTGGTGGCGTTCGCGGGGCTGGGGTCGGCCTCCTTCCTGGGCGGCTACACCGGGGTGCTGCTGGGCGCCACGGCCGTCCCGCTCTGGGCGAAGAACGCGCTGCTGCTCGGGCCGCTCTTCCTCACGTCTGCCGTCAGCACCAGCACCGCCGCCATCGCCCTGGTGCTGGCCCTGACGCCGCGCGCCCCGCGTGAGAGCCTGCGCCGGCTGGAACGGTTGGACGCGCTGGCGCTGCTGGCCGAGCTGATCCTGGTGCTGGCCGTGCGGATCGTGCCCGGGCGGGTCATCGGGCGGCCGCTGACGGCAGGCCGAAACCTGTGGGTCTACCTGCTGGAGATCATCGGGCTGGGCATCCTGGCGCCGCTGGCCCTCCAGTGGCCGGCCCTGGCCCACGACGAGCTGCCATCGCGCAAGCGGACGATCCTGGCCTCGGCGCTGGTGCTGGCGGGCGGGTTCATGCTGCGTACGACGATGGTGTTCGGGGGCCGGCGCTCCGCCGACGACCCCGCCGCGACGTTCGCGCTTACGGCCAGCCGCACGTCGCCATCGACGTAGCCGCCGTCACGTTCAGGGCGCCGGCCGCTCTGTCACCGCAAGCGGAGTGGGCGCATGCGGCAGGCTCGGAGCAAGGCTTGCGCCAGGACCCCGTCATCCCGAGCGAAACGAGCTTGCGCCAGGAACTCGTCATCCCGAGCGAGACGAGCTTGCGAGTGAAGTCGAGGGATCTTCTCCGGTCGACTGAGCACCGAGGCTGAGGAAGATCCCTCCACTTCGCTCGTGCCTCGCCGCGGTCGGGATGACGGAGGGGTGGTCGTGCCTCGCCGCGGTCGGGATGACGTGGAGGACGTTCGTGCCTCGCGTAGCTAGCCCTGAGCTTGCCGAATGGGGTCCGGATAACATCCCGCCCTTTCACCATGGTGCTGCACTCCCGCGGAGTCAGGGCACGTTCCTGGGGGATCGACTGTCACGCTCGCAGGCGGCGGGCATCCCGTTCGGCTCCCGCCGGCCGTTTTTCTCGCCATGAGGGCGGCTGCCACGTGGCGGCTCACTGGAGGAGAGACGTCGATGCGACGTCCAGCACGGAACGCACCCCGCCGCCTCGTGCCCGCGCGTGCGGCGCGCCAGCCGCCCGCGCACACGCCGCAGCCGCTCGCTGCGCCCCGTCCGCCCCTCTCGGCGGCCGTCGCGGCACAGGTCTCTGAGCTGCTGCAGGCTGCTGTTGGCGGCCACCAGGCCGGCCAGCTCGTCGAGGCCGAGGCGCTGTACCGGCAGGTGCTGGCGCTGGACGAGGAGCAGCCAGACGCACTGCATCTGCTCGGCGTGCTGGCGTTGCAGGTCGGGCAGCCGGCCGCCGCCGTCCCGCTGATCGAGCGCGCCATTGCCCACCGTCCGAACGCGCCGACGTTCCGCCTGAACCTCGGGAACGCGCTGCTGGCGCTCGGGCAGACCGAGCCGGCCGTGGCGGCGTACCGGCGGGCGGCCCAGCTCCAGCCAGACAGCCCGGACGCCCACTACAACCTGGGCAACGCCCTGATCCAGCAGGGCGAGAACGCGGCCGGGCTGGTCGCACTGCGCCGCGCCATTCAGCTGCGGCCCGAGCACGCTGACGCCCACTACAACCTGGGCAACGCCCTCCGCACCGAGGGCCACGCCGAGGAAGCCATCGTCGCGTACCTCGCCACGATTCGCCTGCGGCCGGACTTCGCCGACGCACAGGGGAACCTCGGCATCCTCCTGCACGAGATGGATCGCCTGCAGGACGCCCGCCCCTACTTCGAGCGGGCGCTGGCCTTGCAGCCAGACCACCGGGCGGCCCTGCGCGGGCTGGCCGGCCTCGAGCAGGGACAGGGGCAGTATCGGGCGGCGGCCGGGCTGCTGGCACGCCTGGCGGCGGTCGAGCCAGAGGATGTACGCGTCCACGATCACCTCGCGCGCTGCTGGCTGGCGGCCGGCGAGCCGCTCACGGCGCTGTCGGCTGTCGTGGGCGGGCTGGAGCGGTTCCCAGAGGACCGCGAGCTGCGGCACCGGCTGGTCGAGGCGTTGCAGGACATGGCCGCGCCGCTCGATGGGCGGACTGCCGAGATCGTGCGGGCCGGGCTGCTGCGCGCCGTCCGCGATGACCGCTTCCCGATCCAGGAGCTGGCGACGCCCATCGGGCGGCTGATCGTCGGCGCGCCGGAGTTCCCGGACCTGCTCGCAGCCGTCAGGCAGGGTATCGATCCGCTGGCGGCCGGGCTGCCGCTCCCACCGGCCCTGACCGACGAGCCGATGGTGCTGGCGGCCTTGCCGCGCGTGGTCTTCTGCCTGCCGGAGGTCGAGCGGGTGCTGACGGCGCTCCGCCGCTCGGTGCTGCTCCGGGCGACGGACCCAGACGGGGACCGTTCCCTGCCCCTGCCGTACCCGTTCCTCTGCGCGCTGGCTGGGGCCGCCTTCCTGACCGAGTACGCCTGGCTGGTGGAAGAGGACGAGGCCAGCCGCCTCGACGCCCTCGCCGACGGGCTGGCCGCCCTGCTGGCCGATCCCGCCGCCGACCTCGCGTCCGCGGAGGGCCGCCTGCTGCTGGTGGGGATGTATCGGCGGATCGGCGCGCTGCCGGGCGCGGACCGGCTGTCGGTGCTGCCGGACGCCTGCTGGAGCGAGCCGTTCCGCGCCGTCCTGCGGGAGCAGGTGCGCGAGCCGCTCAGCGAGGCCCGGCTGGCTGCCCAGCTGCCCAGTCTGACGCCCATCGCGGAGGGCGTCTCGCAGGCGGTCCAGGCGATGTACGAAGAGAACCCGTATCCACGCTGGCGGGCCGCGCGCTTCCGGGCCATCGAGCCGCTGGCCGTGCGCTTCCGGGCGCTCTGCCCTGGCGAGCCGGTCCCGGCCTGGCCGACGCCGCTGCCGGTCCTGGTGGCCGGGGCCGGCACAGGCCAGCACCCGATCCAGACGGCGCTGCGCCTGCCCGAGGCCGACGTGCTGGCCGTCGATCTGAGCCGCACGAGCCTGGGCTACGGGGCGCGGATGGCGGCCCAGATGGCCGTGCCGAACCTCCGTCTGGCCCATGCCGACATCCTGGCGCTCGGCGTGCTGGAGGGGCGGTTCGCGCTGATCGAGTGCGCTGGCGTGCTTCACCACCTGGCCGATCCGATGGCCGGCTGGCGGGTGCTGCGCCGGCTGCTGCGCCCGGATGGGCTGATGAGCATCGCACTGTACAGCGAGCGGGCGCGGGCGGGCATCGTGGCGGCGCGCGCGCTGCTGGCCGAGCAGGCCATCCCGTCCACGGCAGACGGCATCCGCGCCGCCCGCCGCCAGATCGTCGAGCTGCCGCCGGAGCACCCGGCCGCACGGCTGACCGGCTTCTGGGACTTCTACTCCCAGAGCGGCTTCCGTGACCTGGCGATGCACGTCCAGGAACACCGCTTCACCGTGCCGCGGATCGGGGCCTGCCTGGAGGAGCTGGGTCTCCAGTTTCTCGGGTTCGACGTGACGCGCGAGGTCCGCGAGCGGTTCCAGGCGCGGTTCCCGCAGCCGGGCGCGCTGCTGGATCTGGCCGCGTGGGACCAGTTCGAGGCCGAGCAGCCGGGCACGTTCTCGGCGATGTACCAGTTCTGGTGCCGCCCGAGGTAGACGGCGCGCCCCCGCGCTAGGCACCAGCCGGTTGCAGGCTGAAGTACAGCTCGTTCGCGTTCTCCCCGATGATCCGGTCCAGGTCTGCTGCCGGGATGAACGCGCAGTGCCGCGTCAGGTAGGTGAGCGTCTGGCGGTAGGTGCAGCTCCGCTCGACGTTCGGCATGTCCGAGCCCCAGAGCAGCTTGCTCGCGCCGAGCCGCTCGTACAGCTCGCGGATGATCGGCTGGGCCTCGGCGTAGGGGTACTCCCAGGTGGCGCCGTACAGCAGCGGGAAGAGCAGCTCCAGCGTGACGTTCGGCTCGCGGAGCAGCGCCACGATCTCGTCGGGGATTCTGCCGCCGTCGGCCATGCCGTGGGCGGGGATGCCGTGTGTCAGGACGTGGCGAATCCGCGGGAACTGGCGAGCCAGCCGGTGCAGCCGCTCGACCTCGCCCAGGTAGGCGGCCAGCGTCCGCCGCTGCACGAAGCGAATGTCCCAGAGCACGGGAATGCCGAGCGTCTGGACGGCCTCCCAGAACGGCACGTACGGGGCGGCCCCGAAGTCTGCTCCCTGCGCGCCAGACCAGAAGCGGTCGTTGTCCATGTAGAGCGCCGTCAGGCCAAGCTCGCGGACGCAGCGCTGGAGATGGCGGATCTCGCTCTCACGCTCCAGATGGCTCTCGTCCACGCAGAGGCAGCCTCGCAGCTTGTCGGGATGCCGCCGCACGATCTCGGCGAGCCACTCGTCGATGAGCCCGTAGAGGTAGCCGCGCTGCAACAGAGCGCGGTCCACCCCCAGGTACTGCATCTGGGCCAGGGCGCGCTCGGGGCTGGCCTCGTTGCCCTCCAGGTGGGGCGGCAGCCACTGCATGTAGTAGGGGACGCCGTCCTTCTCCCACTCGAAGCGGCCGTGCGTGCTGACGTGGAAGCCGACGTCCAGCAGCCCCTCGTAGCCGGGCGTCTTGCCGTCCCAGAGGGTCGGCTCGGTCACCAGCACGTTGTCAGCTACGCGCCGAGCGCCCTGGTTGTGCGTCGTGAAGTGGCGCTGGAGCAGGCGGGTATGCTCCTCAGCGGACGGGAAGCCGGATGCGCCGCCCAGGTACGGAAAGACGTGGTGGTGACCGTCGACGATCATCGAGAGGCTCCGATGCGGGACTGCGTGGGCGCATCGTAGCAGGCGGGCAGCGAATAGCGAGCGACGCGTGCCCTCACGCTGTCAGCCTGAGCAAAGTGAGCCTGCGAACGCAACGAAGGATCTCACCCGGGGTTCTTGCTGCAGTACGTCGTCAAACGCCATCAAGCCCCGACGAGGTTGCACGACATGTCCAACGTGCAATTGCCTGCGAGAAGAGAAGGCTTGCCTTCCGGCGGCACGAGGCGTACCGTACACTGTGAGATGTCGATGTCTGCATCACCGCCGCCACCTCCCGCCGCAACGCCGTCGGCCGTCGACGGACAGGCAGCCTCGCAGCCCGAGGCCGTCCGCCCGGGGCCGGATCGTTTCCTGGTCGGCATCGTGGTGGGGGCCGTCCTGCTGATCGTGGCCGGGCTGGTCGTCGGGGTGCTGTTGCGAACGCCGAGGACAGCCCCGCCAGCAGACCCGGCCAGCGTGGCGGGCGTGGTGCAGGCCCACATCGAGGCGGTCCGCACCAACGATACCGAGAAGGCTCGCAGCTACCTGACCCGTGAGGCGCGCGCGCAGGCTGAGGCGCGCGAGCGGCAGAACCCGACCACCTATCGCCCGACCTACGACAACAGCGTCCGCATCATCGTCGAAGCGACGGAACAGACCGAGACGACGGCTGAAGCCAGGATCACGGTGAGCCGGTTCTACGCCCGCTCGGACCCGTTCTCCTCCTCGACCTCGCACCGGACCTACACGGTCAAGCTGATCCGTGAGGACGGTCAGTGGCGGCTGACGCAGCCGGTCGATTCGTACATGCTGACGTAGCGCTCTGCCGTGATTGTTGCGCGTCGGGTCTACCTGTACGGGATCGCGTTTGCAGCCCTCTGGATGCTGGCTGGCGGGCTGGCTGGCCTGCTGGAGATCCTCCTCACCGTTCTGGCTGAGCGGTTCGTCGGGCCGATCCAGACGGTCGCCCAGGGGTCGTTCGCCAGCGAGGTCAGCTACTCGGGGGCGCTGATCGGCATCGGGCTGCTGGTCTGGCTGATCCACTGGGGGCTGGCGCTGCGGATCACCGCGCGCGACGAGATCCCGGAGCGGCGGTCTGGCATCCGCAAGCTGTACCTGTACGCGGTGCTGCTGGTGGGCGGCGTGGTGCTGGTGTACCAGGGCCGCGGTCTGCTGATCGACGTGCTGCGCCAACTGTTCGGCGTGGACTCGGCCAGCGATCTGCTGACCGGCAGCGTCCTGCCGCAACTGTCGAGGGTGCTGACCATCGGCGTGCTCTGGGCGTACCACGCGAAGATCGCCCGGGACGATGCGCGCATCGTCCCGGAAGCCGGGGCCGGTGCGACGCTCCGCCGCTGGTGCGTCTACGTGCTGGCGACCATCGGCCTGCTGCTGCTGATCGTCGGGACCGTTGATCTGCTCCAGACGCTGTTCGATCGCCTCGCGCCGACCGGTGGGCAGGTGATCGCGGCGGGCCAGTGGCAGGCGCTCGGGATGGCGGGCCAGCTCAGCTCGACGACTGTCGGGCTGGGCGTCTGGCTGGCAGCCTGGGTCTGGAGCACGCGGCTGTTCTACTGGGCGGGCGGTCCCGCCCCCGAGCGAGACTCGGTGCTGCGGAAGGTCTACCTGTACGGCGTCCTGCTGATGGCCGTGAGCTGGACGGTCTGGAACCTGGGCCAGATGCTGTACGTGGCGCTACGCTCGGCCTTGATCCCAGCGGAGGCCGGCGACCTGTGGGGATCGATCCAGGACGACCTCGGCGAGAGCATCGCGAACCTGCTGGTGTTCGGGGTGGTCTGGGCGTACCACGCCGCGGTGCTCCGGCGCGAGGCGGCGGCGGCCACGGAGGTCGGGCGGCAGGCGTCGATCCGCTGGATCTACGGGTATATCGTGGCGCTGGTGGGCAGCGCCACGCTGGCCGGCGGGCTGATCGGGCTGCTGATGACGGTGCTGGATCTCATCGTGCAGCCGAACAGCGAGCCGTTCATGCCGTACTGGTGGCAGCGGCAGGTCAGCCTGTACGCCACGCTGGCGCTGGTGGGCCTGCCGGTCTGGCTGATCCCCTGGCGGCGGTTGCAGAGCGAGGTCGTGGCGTCGGTGGCGCGGCGGTCGCTGGTGCGGCGGATCTACCTGTTTGTAGCGTTGGCTTCAACGGTGCTGACGCTGCTGGGCGCCTGCGTCTTCGTGGTGTACCAGGTGCTCCGGGCGATCCTCGGCGAATCGTGGACGGCGAGCAACACCAGCGATGTGCTGCATGCTGGCAGCGCGGCGGCGGTGGCGGGCCTGTTCCTGGCGTACCATCTCCAGGTCTTCCGTCGCGATGCCGCCCTGGCCGAGCAGGACGCCGCCGCTACGCCGGCCACGGTCACACCCGCTGCGTCGCTGGTGACGCTGCTGGTGATTCGGGCGGGCAGCGCCGACGAGGCCGAGCAGCTACGGAACGCGGTGACAAGGTTACTGCCGAACGGCACGGCGATCCAGACGGTCAGGATGCCGCCCGACGAGGCCGACCGGCTGCTCTCAGGGACGTAGTCTTCACTCCCGCCCGCGATGCCTACAGCCGTCAGCTAAAGTCGACGCGCCAGATATGGACGGCACGTTGGGCCAGCACCTGCTGGCGGCGTTCGAGGATCGGCAACGTCCACTCCTCGGGAGCCATCTCGGGGATGGCCTGCGTGAGTACGTAGCGGCTCGCCGGATAGGTGGCCACCTTCTCCGCGTACGAGGCGTTGCCGAGGCGTCGATTGCTGGTGGCTTCGAGCAACGTCAGATTCCCGAGCCGGTAGACGGCAGCTTCCCACGACCTCGGTGGGAACGCCTCACCCCAGGAATCGGTTGGATGCTCGGGCAGGATGTACTCGACGGTCCCCGGATCGGTGTCCGGATCAATAGCGCGGCCCGAGGCATCCGCTTCAAGCTCGGCCAGGATGTACCTGGCCAGGCGCTTACTTTGCCCACTGGTCCGCACGACCAAAGTCCGCATGGCCTCACGAAACGCACTGTCGTTGACGTAGATGGACTCAAGGTGGCGAAACACCTCGGCCGGTGTCCGTGCTGTGCCGTTAAGAATTGCCTGGGAGGCAGCGTGGTACGCTGGCTCCAGCGCATTCGGATTGAGCTCGCTCACCACCGAGTAGCGGAACGAGATCACGCTGACGAGCCGCAGGACCCGCTCGAAGACGGTCGGACTGAGTCGCTCGCGCGCGACGAACAGGAGCGGCGTCATCTGGCTGACCCGGAACAGCACCAGCGCGCGGATGTGCGGGCGGCAGGCCGGTGCGTCGATCCAGTACTCGTGGTTCGGGTCAGACAGGGCAGCGAACAGCTCGGCGCGAGCCTCGAGCGCCTCCATAAGTGCGAAGACGTCCTGCGGTGACCGCACGCAGTCGCGGATGAGCTTGAACAGGCGTGTACGACGCACTTGTGGATGCAGCGTCTGCATGTGGAAGTGCAAGAATTCCGAGAACCTCTCCTGCTGAACCGTTGCGATCAGCGCTAGCCACCGACGATGCAGCGCTTCAAGATCGGCAGTGACCTTCACCCGCGAAAAGAGGTAATTCTTCAAGAGGTCGGTTGCTGACAACTCCAACCCACGCGCGTTCAGCGTCTCGAACACAGTGTAGGCGTTCAGCTCATCCTCGACGGTGATCAGGATGAACATGAGCTGCCGCCCGACCGCCTCCGAGAGAAGCCCGGCCAGCTGCTCACCGTCATCAAGCGACGGATCGGCTTCGATGCAGCGCTTGAAGTAGCGGAAGCAGTCCCAGAGGAGCCGGTTGGAGCGTTCCAGCCCGCGTGGGTTCAGGGGCGCCCTGATCTGGACGAGGTAATCCTGGTAGAAGGCGTTGTCCGTCTGGTTCAGCGAAAGCTTACTGCTCTCGATCAGCGAGGCCGGATCCTTCTCGCCAATGAACCGCGAGCGCAGCGCCCGGGCCCGCTCGGCGTTGCGGTCAACCTCGTCACCACTCGCGCCGAGACCACCGAGACGGTCGATAGCCGCCAGCGCCAGGAGACTGAGGGTTGCCAGCCGCTGCTGACCGTCGATGATCTCGAACTCGCGATCAGACCGAGCCTCCACGACGAGTGCGCCCATATAGTGGCTTTCGTCGCGGTCCTGGCGCAGTGTCTGCACGTCGTTCCAGAGATCCTCCCACTGCTCCTCCTGCCAGGAGTAGTCGCGCTGATAAGCGGGCACGTGAAATGTCCGCCCGTTGCCGACCAGTTCCAGGAAGTTGACCGTGCGCGTGTTCAGGAGGTTGGTGCGTGCCATCAGCCTGCTTCGTCGTACCTTCTGGGGAGGCATACCCGGTGGGTCGTGCGGTCGCTCGATCAGTCGCCCTCGGCCGGGATGTTCTCCTTTGGGGGGCGGAGGTGGCGCAGCAGCTCGGCGTCGCGCTTCGCGAGGGCGGCTGCCGCCTGAGCGGGGGACCACTCGTAGAATCCCTTCCCCGTCTTGAAGCCCAGATCTCCGCGCTGCACCCGATCCACCAGGGCCGTGTGCGCCTCCTGCTGGGCGCTGATCAGCGGATACAGGTAGTTGGTAATGGCGTACCAGACATCCAGCCCGGCCATATCGGAGATGGTGAACGGCCCGAACGCCGCCAGCCGCCGCCCGAACCCGAGGCTGACCACCGCGTCCAGGTCTTCCATCGAGCAGACGCCGTCTTCCACCAGCGCCAGCGCCTCGCGGAGCAGCGCCGACTGCAGCCGGTTGGCGATGAAGCCGGGCACTTCCTTGTTCAGGACGGCCGGCGTCTTGCCGGCCTCGCGCAGCAGCCGGGTGGCCGTCTCGACCGTCTCGGGGGCGGTCTGCGGCCCCATCACGACCTCGACCACGGGGATCAGGTGGCCGGGGTTGAAGTAGTGGACGACGAGCACCCGCTCGGGGCGCTTCGTGGGGGCGGCCAGCGCGGAGGGCATCAGGCTCGACGTGTTGCTGGCGAGGATCGCGTCCGGTCTGGTGATGGCGTCAAGCTCCGCGTAGAGGGCCTGCTTGACGGCGAGGTCTTCGACGATCGCCTCGGCCACGTAGTCGGCCTGGGCCACGGCCTCGCCAAGGTCGGCCGTCGCCGTCATCCGCCCGACTGCCAGGTTCAGCTCGTTCGCCGAGATGACCTCGCCTTCCACCAGCGCCTGCCCGATCTCCCGGGCGCGCCGCGTGATGGACTCCACCCGGTCAGGATCGTTGTCGTAGATCGTGACCGAGAAGCCGGCCCGCGCCCAATCCAGGCCTATCGAGGTGCCCATCAGGCCCGCGCCGATCACGGCGATCTGCGCCCGCCGGTCGCTCATCATCTGCCTCCCACGCTGGTACCGCATGATCGTAGCAGGCGGGCAGCCCGAGCCGGCTCCGCACGAGGATGGTGTGCTCGCCGGTGACATTGTCGCGAGCGGCGTCCCATCCATCCTGACGGCGATCCATGCGGATGGCCGTCAGAGCGCCTTGAGCAGCGGCACGAGGCTGTACTTGCGGCGGTGCCGTTCGAGGAGGCTCGCGAGGTACGCGCGCCATTCCGCCTCGCGACCGCTCTCCAGGTAGGCGTCACGCGCCCTGGCCAGCCACCGCGCGGCGCTGCCGTAGTACTGGGACTTGCCCTCGTCCATGATACTCTCGGCTTGCTTGCGCGAAGCTTTGATGACCCAGTCAGGGTGCGTTGCGCTGGCCGCGTCGGCGACCAGCTCGACCAGACGGTGTGTGGCGCCGCCGTCGACCGCGGCGATGGCGTCGTCGATCAATCCTTCGTGCAGGAAGATCTCGACTGGCCCCTGGGGGTAGTACGAGCGTCGCGTCCGCAGCCGGTCCAGCAGCCGGGGCCGCAGATCATCCCAGGCCGGCCCGGCCAGCTCTTGCACTTTCAGATAGGTGTCGAGGCTCAGCGCGTCCCTGAACGCGATCTCTGCTGCTGCGAGCGCCCGCTCAGTCTGGCCCAGTTCGACCGCCCGATCTCGCAGCCAGGACGCCAGCGCCGCCTTGGGACCGTCGAGAGTCAGGCCAAGCTCCGCGCTCTCGACGGCGCGGGCCGTGTCGCCACGGTCCCACAACGCCAGCGCCAGGTCGTGAGCCGCCGTCGCCGTCGTGAGGTGGGCGCGCGCGGAGGCGAGCGCCTCCTCACCTCGTCCAAGCTGTGCCAGCATGATGGCGTACCGACGCCGTTGGTCAGCGGCCCTCGCGAGGTTGAGATACTCCTCGTGGCAGCCTTGCCGTTCGAGGACGTTCAGGTAGGCGTCGAGCAGTTCTTCGGACCACGTTGGGACACTGGCGTTCGCATCTGCCCCATCCTCGTCCGGGGCCTCGGCCTCGCCACGCAGTGCTCGGTGGATACGGGGATCGTCCCAGCCCCGGCGTGCGGCAACGAGCGCCGCGTCGAAGTGGCCATCGAGTCCGTAGTCCGAGAGCTCCTCCAGCCATGGTTCGAACTTCTGGGTCCGGGTCTGCCGTTCCTGCGGCGTCAACTCGGCCGTGAGCAGCGCCTCGGCCCAGAGCGTGCCAAGATCTTCGAAGAACAGGGAGGACGCGCCATCAGAATCGTCAAGCTCGTCCCAGACTTGGAAGAACTCCTCGGTCAACATGTCGAGCACGGCGAGCGCCGCACGGCCGTCGCCGGCCGCAAGGAGCTGCTGTGCCTGCTCGACGGCCTCCGCAAGTTCGGAGGTGACGTCGCCGACGTTGGTGTGTCCGCGCCGTGCTCCCCGGCCGGATTGAACCTGCGCCAGTCTCAGCCGCGCCTCACGGCGCAGCGCGCTCACGTTAACGACGGGTGGCGAGGGCGGGGCCAGCGGGGCCGGCTGGGCAAGGGTGGGGGTGGCGGCAGGAGACGGCACGGTCGGCGTGGCGTCCAATGCTGCCGCCAGAACCAGTCGCGCCTGCTCCTCGACGGACTCGATGAGCGCGGGTTCGTCCTCCACCAGTTGCAAGACGAGCATACCCCATCAGAAACCAGGAAGCCGCCCTACCTGGGCGGCCTGCGCAACTGCCTGAGCGTGGTGCCCCCAAGGGGATTCGAACCCCTGATCTCCGCCTTGAAAGGGCGGCGTCCTAGGCCTCTAGACGATGAGGGCAGCGTGTGCGAGAGAAGGGTACCATGTGGGCCGCCGTGGCTGCCGCCTGCTGCAGCAGAGGCCCAGGGCGATTGCATGTTGGGTGTGTCGTGCCGCCGCGTCGGGGCTTGAAAGCCCCGCCTACGATCCTGCAGTCGCTGCGCGACGCGCCAGTGCCTGCCGTTCCCGACGGCCGTCGCGCAGCGACGGAATGACTGTAGGCGGGGGTTTCAACCCCCGACCGCCCGTTCCATGATGCTTCAGGGACACCAATGAACATGCAATCGCCCTGAGCAGAGGACGCACGAAAAAGAGCCGAGGTCCATGACCTCGGCTCCGTTGGTAGCGGGAGTTGGATTCGAACCAACGACCTTCGGGTTATGAGCCCGACGAGCTACCACTGCTCCATCCCGCGTCGCGTACCGCAATGGTACCGGATTCGACAGAAGAGCGTCAAGGCAGGCCCTGGCACCGACCTATTGTCCCACGCAGTTGCCCACGCAGTATCGTCGGCGCTGGAGCGTTTCACGACCGTGTTCGGGAAGGGAACGGGTGGGACCACTCCGCCAGCGCCACCAGGGCCAGCCTTGGCGTCGTCAAGCCGTGTTCGGCCTCGCGCACCCAGCGGCCCGACGCTGATGGTCGAGACGATGCGCACGCGAGGACGAGCGAGCTGACGATGGGGGGAAGAGCGAGAGGCGATCCTGTCGGCCGTGCGTCGTGCATGAGGGAGGCGATGAGCCCTCGGCCATTAGTACGGCTTCGCTGAACCCCTTGCAGGGCGTACACGCGCCGCCTATCAACCAGCTAGTCTTGCTGGGGCCTTACTCAGTTGACCTGATGGGGACCCTCATCTTCAGGCGAGCTTCCCGCTTAGATGCTTTCAGCGGTTATCCCTGCCGGACGTCGGCTACCCAGCGGTGCCCCTGGCGGGACAACTGGTACACCGGAGGTCCGTCCGTCCCGGTCCTCTCGTACTAGGGACGGCTCCTGTCAAGATCCCTGCGCCCACGACGGATAGAGACCGAACTGTCTCACGACGTTCTG
>JADZEM010000137.1 GCA_020850535.1 Chloroflexota bacterium | reverse complement strand
CGACATCGTCGCCTACTGGGACGGCTTCGGCGTGGACGACGATGCCGGCCAGCGCGCGCTGCTGCGCCGCATCCACGATTGGCTGCTCCCGGGCAGCCAGGCCCTGATCGAGGTCTATACGCCCTGGCACTGGGCCGATGCCGCCGGAACCGAGATGGCTATCGGCCACGCGCGGCGGCAGTACGGATTCGATGCGTTCGGATGCCGGATGACCGACCGCTGGTGGCCGGCCGCCGATCCCTCGAACGCGGTCGAGCAGTCGCTCCGCTGCTACTCCCCAGCCGATTTGGCGCTCCTGATGGAGGGGACGGGATTGACGCTGACGACGGTCGAACCTGGAGGAACCATCGACCGGGCGACCCACGCCTATGTTCCCCAGGCGCCGCTGGCGCGGGCGATGAGCTACCTGGCGATCTGCGCGCGGCCGCGATGAGCGGCTCGCGCCGCCGATCCTCTCGCGATACGATGCCCATCTGTCCATGGCGCGCCAACATCCCACGAGCGTGCCGCACATCCACCCCGAAGGAGGCCGCATGTCCACGCGATCGCCAGTTGCCAGCAGCGGAGTCCTCCCAGATGGCCGCCTCGACCGGCGCGGTCTCCTCAAGACCAGCGCCGCCGCGTCGGCCATGTTCCTGGCGCGGCCGTGGCTCTCCCAGGCCCAGGAGGCCACCCCGGCCGCCTCACCTGTCGCCTCGGGCGACCTGACCGAGGAGGAGCGCGGCTGGCTCGCCCGCGCCAGCCGGCAGGACGTGAACGGCTGGATCCATCTCCGCATCGGCGGCGCGCCGTTCGCGCGCGGCTTCCAGCACGGCTACCTGACCGCCGCCGAATACGCGGAGGCGATCCGCGTCTACCAGGCGATGACCTACCAGACGATGGGCTTCGACTATGCCTTCTTCGTCGCCGAGGCGGCCAGACTGCACCGGGACAAGATCACGCCCGAGCTGATCGAGGAGATGGCAGGGATCGCCGCCGGCTACTCCAAGGCGGGCGTGCCCACCACCCTCGATGACATCATCGGCTGGAACGCCTACATGGAGATGACCGGCTACTGGTGGCCGACCGTCGCCTCGCAGTACACGCGATCCGCCCCGCTGGGGAACCGCAAGAGCCACTGCAGCGCCTTCCTGGCCACCGGCTCGGCGACGACCGATGGCCGCATCGTCATCGGCCACGAGTCGTTCACCGAGTTCTGGAACGGCCAGTTCATGAACGTGATCGTCGACCTCAAGCCGGCCGATGGTCACCGCCTCGTGTACCAGACCAGTCCCGGCTGGATCGCCAGCATGACCGACTTCTGGGTGACCGGGGGCGGCCTGGTCGTCGTCGAAACGACGATGGTCGGCTACCAGGGCTACGACGTAACGAAGGTTCCCGAATACGTACGGTCTCGCAACGCCTGCCAGTACGCCAACGATATCGACGAGTGGGTCGACCTGCTCGACGCCCAGAACAACGGCGGATACGCCAACATGTGGCTGGTCGGCGACATCGAGACGGGTGAGATCGCCGACTACGAGCAGGGGCTGATCTACCAGAATCTGCAGAAGAAGCGCGACGGCTGGTTCTACGGCGACAACGCCCCGAACGACCCGCGCATCCGCCACGTCGAGAGCAGCGACACCGGCTACAACGATATCCGCCAGCAGACAGGCGCCCGCCGGGTGCGCTGGCCGCAACTGCTCCACCAATACGAGGGCCGCATCGACGCCGAGATGGGACAGACGTTGCTGGCCGACACCTTCGATCCCTATCTGGGGTACATCAATCCCTCGTCACGCACGATCTGCTCCCACTACGACGTCGATCCGATGTCCTACGTGAGCGACCCGAATGCGGTCTGGAACATCCCCTTCTACCCGGCCGGCTCGGTCGAGGGGAAGGTGACGACGGCCGCGCTGGCGGAAGCGATGAGCATGTGGGGGCGCTTCGGCCGCGCCGACGGGGTCCCCTTTGACGCCGAGGAGTTCCTGCGCATTCACCCGCAATGGGGCTGGCAGGAGGGGTACCTGCAGAGCCGGCCATCCCAGTCCTGGACGATGTTCGACGGGACCGCGGCAGGCTGAGGCAGTCACACTACTGACGGTTCGCCGGCGCCGCCTCCGTCTGATACGAGTTTCGGGTAATCAGCGTCGTCTTGCCCCGGCGTGCCCTCACCCCCAGCCCCTCTCCCACTGCGGTGGGCGAGGGGAGCGTTGACGTCGAGATGGCATGAGATATCCGAACGCTTTCTCCGACATCCGCACAAAAGTATTCCGTCTGTCACGGCAACTGGCGAAAACCCTCCCCTCTCCCACCGGAGTGGGAGAGGGGCTGGGGGTGAGGGCACGCCGGGGCAAGACGACGCTGATTACCCGGATTTCGTATGGCGCGGCGCCGCTTTGCGCGCCCGGCCGAGCATCAGGAGCGCGACCACGACGCCAGCGGCGACGATCGCCGCGTCGAGGCGCAGGCCGGCGCGCACGCCATCGGCAAAGGCGTCGCCAGCCACGTCGAGCAGGCGCTGCGCGACGGCCGGGTCGAACTGCCGCAGCACCTGCCGTGCCGACTCGGCGCCGGAAAGGAGCTTCTCCAGCGCCTCCCGTTGCGCATCCGGCAGCGTCACTCCCTCGCTCAGCAGGAGATCGCTGACCGCCGCGCGCTGTGTCGAGGCGACGATCGTCGTCGTCAGCCCGAGGCCGACAGCGCCGCCGACGAACTGGAACATCAGCACCAGCCCGCCGACGAGGCTCTTGCGCCCCTGCGCGTCGGCTCGCACCGCCTCGGTCTGGATGGCGGGCTGGAAGAGGCCGAGCCCGATCCCCGTGACGAGCATGCCGGCGGCCAGCCCGGTGTACCCCGCATCGACCACGAACCCCGAGAGGAGGAAGGGCCCGATGGCCAGGCAGGCGATGCCGGCCAGGATCGCCAGGCGATCACTGAGCCGGCCCGCAAGCAGGCCGGAGAGGAGAGAGACGATGGCGTAGCCGCCGAGCATCGGCAGCATCCCCAACCCGGCGTGCAGGGGCGAGAAGCCGAGCAGCTTCTGCATGATCTGCGGCAGGTAGAGGAGGAGCGCGGCGTAGGCCGGCGCCATCAGGACCTTCAGCGCGCAGGCGAGCGCGACGCCGCGATTGCGGAGCACGTCGCCCGGCACCAGCGCGCCCGGGCCCGCCCGGCGCTCGCGGGCGACGAAGAGGAGCAGGAAGAGGAGGGCCAGCGCCAGGCTGAGGAGGATCCGCCCGTCGGTCCAGCCCCAGGCCGACGCCTGATCGAGCGCGAAGAGGAGCGCCACCAGGCCCGCGGAGAGGGCCGCGATCCCCGGGTAGTCGATACCAGGAT
>JADZEM010000136.1 GCA_020850535.1 Chloroflexota bacterium | reverse complement strand
TCTGGTGGACCTGAGGGGAATCGAACCCCTGACCTCTTCCATGCCAAGGAAGCGCGCTCCCGCTGCGCCACAGGCCCGTAGCCCCATCATTCTAGCAGAGCGGCGTCGGACCAGCAACGGCCGCTCGGGTCCGTGCGGCCGTCGGGCGCCCACGTAACTGCCTCCCGGCGCGCTGGCTATTCTCGGCCGCGCGCCTGCCCCACGGTGACCACGTACTCTTCGACGACCGGGTTCGCCAGCAGCTGCCGACACATCTGGTCAGCCTGGGCCTCGGCAGCAGCACGGTCCGGAGCCCGCAGCTCGATCTCGAAGTACTTGCCCGCGCGGACGCTCTCCAGCCCCTCGAAGCCCAGGTGCCGCAGCGCCTCCGCGATGCTGATTCCCGCAGGGTCGTTCACCACGGGCTTGAGCGAGACCTGGACCCGCGCCAGCCACCGCCGACCGGGCGCGCGCGCCACCTGCTCAGCCGCCGTTCCTGCCGTCGTCACCAGATCACTCCTCCCGACCGCACGTCGCCCGGTCGGCATCCATCATTTCGATACGCGCTCGTCGCCAATATCCGCCCGGTACCGGACGCCACGATAGGAGATCCCTGCTGCACCTGCATAGGCTCGCGTTCGCGCCTGTTCAAGCGTCGCACCGCGCCCGACCACCGTCAACACCCGGCCGCCGGCCGTCACGATCTCGCCCTCCGGCCGCTGCCGCGTACCAGCATGAAACACCATGATGTCGTCAGGCAGCGTGTCCAGTCCATGGATCACATCGCCCGTGGTGTACGTCCCCGGATAGCCGCCCGCCGTCAGCACGACGCCGCACAGCACGTCGCTCGACCAGCGGAGCGCGCCAGCGTCCAACCGACCATCGGCTGCCGCGAGCATCGCATCCAGCAGGTCAGATTCCAGCAGCGGCAGGATCACCTGCGTCTCTGGATCGCCCAGCCGACAGTTGAACTCGATCACCTTCGGGCCAGACGCCGTCACCATCAGGCCAGCGTACAACGCGCCGACGAACGGCGCACCACGCCGCCCAAGCTCGCGGACGACCGGCTCCAGGATCTCGATGCGCAGCCGCGCCAGCAAGCCCGGCGTGGCGAAGCTCGGGCGCGTAAACGCCCCCATGCCGCCGGTGTTCGGCCCGAGGCCGCCTTCGAGCGCCGCTTTGTAGTCACGCGCGGGCGGGAGGATCGCCAGCCGCTCACCATCGCACAGCGCGATCACCGAGAGCTCGCGCCCCTCCAGGAACTCCTCGACCACCACCACGTCGGCGGCGCTGCCGAGCGAGCGCCGCACAAACAGCTCGTCCAGGGCGGCGTCGGCGGCAACCCGATCGAGCGCCACCGTGACGCCCTTGCCGGCTGCCAGACCGTCCGCCTTGATGACGGCCGGCAGCCCAACCTGCTCGACGGCACGGCGAGCAGCCGCGTGGCTGGTCGCCGTCACCGCGCGCGCCGTCGGCACGCCGATCCCCCGCATCAGATCCTTGGCCCAGGCTTTGCTCGCTTCGATGCGGGCGGCAGCCTGCCCCGGGCCGAACGTCCTGATCCCGGCCTCGCGCAGGCGGTCGGCCAGACCCGCGGCCAGCGGCGCTTCCGGCCCGACGATGACGAGGTCGGCCACCCGTTGCTGCGCGATCCGCACCAGCTGATCGACGTCGCCCAGGCTGGCGGAGACGTTCTCGGCAACGGCCGCCGTGCCGGCGTTCCCAGGCGTGCAGCTCAGCGTCGTCACCGACGGCGAGCGTCGCAATACGTGGCAGAGCGCGTGCTCGCGCGCGCCATTGCCCACCACCAGGACGTTCGTCACACCGTTCACTCCCACCCGCGGGCCGCGCTGCACAGTCCGGGCGGCGCCCGGCCGCCCGAAGTGTACCGGACGACGCACCGCCACCCGTGCTGGCAGCAGTCTGACAGGTGTGACGCACCAGGCTGCGCCTCCCCAGATTCCCCGATCCGATTCTCCGGAAGGTCTGGTCAAACGCCCGGCCACACGCTATACTTGCCTACAGGGGCAGGTAGCTCAGTTGGTTAGAGCACCACGTTGACATCGTGGGGGTCGGAGGTTCGAGTCCTCTCTTGCCCACCCAGGTGACGCTCTTGGGCCGCTCGCGCGAGGCGCAGGCGGCCTCTTTCATGCTCTGCAGCCCGCTTCGCCACCGTCTGCGCTGTCTCGCCGTGCGAAGTTCCCAGGCGTGAGCGTTCGTCGTCTCAGGTAGTGTGTGCGATGGACCAGACTCGAACCTCAGCGGCGATCTCGCAGCTTCTCGCGTCCCCGCCGATACCGGCCCTGGCTGCCGCCTTCGGTGCTGCCGACCGCGACCTCTACGTCGTCGGCGGGTCCGTGCGCGATCTGCTGCTCGGCCACCCGCCCCTCGACCTGGACTTCACCACCAACGCCCGCCCCGCCGAGGTCAAGCGACTGCTGACACGTGCGCGCGCCGATCACATCTTCGCCGTGGGCGAGCGGTTCGGCACCATCGGCGGCGTCTTCGGCGAGCACGTCGTCGAGATCACGACCTACCGCTCGGAGGCGTACGAGGCCGGCTCGCGCAAGCCGCAAGTCGAGTTCGGCGACTCGCTGGACGGCGACCTCAGCCGCCGCGACTTCACCATCAACGCCATGGCCATTCATGCCGACTCGGGCGACCTGGTCGATCCGTTCAGCGGCCGGGAAGACCTGGGCGCTCGCCTGGTGCGCGCCGTCGGCTCGCCTGCGGATCGCTTCCGCGACGATCCGCTGCGCCTGATGCGGGCTGTCCGGTTCGCGTCACGGCTGGCGTTCCAGATCGAGCCGCAGACCCGCCAGGCCATCCCGCCCGTTGCGGAGGCCCTGGCAACCATCAGCCGCGAGCGCGTCGCGCAGGAGCTGACCAAGATCCTGACCAGTCGCCTGCCCGGTCTCGGGCTGCGCCTGCTGACGGACCTCGGGCTGATGCAGTACATCATCCCCGAGGTGCTGGCGATGCGCGGGATGACCCAGGACGCCAGTTACCATCACAAGGATGTCTACGATCACACCATGCAGGTGGTCGATCAGACACCGAACCGGCTCACCGTACGGTGGGCCGCCCTGCTGCACGACATCGCCAAGCCGCGCACGCGCTCGGTGGAGAACGGCATCGTCCACTTCCTCGGGCACGAGACGGTGGGCGCGCAGATGGCGAAGAAGATCCTGAACGGGCTGCGCCTCGACAAGGAGACCATCGAGTGTGTCTCGCTGCTGGTCGCGATGCATCAGCGAGCCAACGCCTACGAAGACGACTGGACCGACGGCGCCGTCCGGCGGTTCGTACGTGAAGCCGGCGACGTGCTCGAAGACCTGCTCGACCTCTCGGCCGCCGACGTGACCAGCAAGCGGCCCGAGCGGCAGCGCGCGGCCAGCTGGCGGGTGTCGGCGCTGCGCGAGCGCATCGAGCGGCTCCGTGAGGAAGAGGAGATCGAGAAGCTCGCCAGTCCGCTCGACGGCGTCGAGCTGATGGCGATGTTCGAGCGTCCACCCGGCCCGTGGATCCGGGGCGTCAAGGACCGGCTGCTGGCAGCGGTGCTCGACGGGCAGCTCGCGCCCGACGACAAGGAGGGCGCAGCAGCGATGGCCCGCGCGTTCGTGTCCGACGCCGCCGAAGCCTGAACGAACATCCGTGCAACTCCCAGTTGTCATCCTGAGCGCAGCGAAGGATCTCACCCGCTGACCGTCAACGCTCGCGTCAGCGGGTGAGGTCCTTCGCTGCGCTCAGGATGACAACTGGGAGTTGCACGTTTTCACACGCATGCGCTGATCGCTGATCGCTGATCGCTGATCGCTGATCGCTGATCGCTGATCGCTGATCGCTGATCGCTGATCGCTGATCAATAGTAGATCGTGCGCGTCCGGTGGTACGGCTGGCTGATGCTCCGCCCTTGCGCGTCGCTCCACAGCAGCCAGTCCACCTCGAACGCCTGGAGCGGCGGCCCAGCCCGGCGCTCGGCCAGTGCGAGCCGCAGCCGCTCGCAGCCCCAGATCGTCGCCGCGCGGATCTCGACCTCGCGCGGATCCCCCGGCGGGATCAGTGCCTGCCGCTCGACGGTGGCCGCCAGATCGGGCGCGTAGATCAGAATGCCCGCCTCGCGCAGCACCTGGGGGATCTTGTAGTCCGCAAACGCCGTCAGCCGGGCAAGGTCCGAGAACGCTCCGAGGCCGTGACCGCCGTAGATCCCGTGCAGATCGCCGATCAGGATCTGCGCGCGCTTGTGAAACACGATCCGCTGACCGTCGTACCGCGCAACGTCGTCAAACGAGGGGAAGCGGCGCACCACCTCGGCCACCAGCGCCTCGCCGCTGCCGCCGGCCGCCCGCGCCACCGCCGCGAACGAGCCGCCGGTCGCGCGCAACCCCTGTCCGACCTCCCGGAGGTTGGCGACGCGCGCCGCCAGCAGCGGAACCTCGGCCTCGCCGGCAAACAGGCGGCGCACCTCGACCTCGTCGATGTCGGCCAGGTAGTCCGGGTCCAGCAGCGGCGTCCCCGCGTCGAGCGCCCGCCGCAGGCAGGCCGCCAGCGCCCAGTAGCCGTCAAGCGTCTGTCCTTCGAACTGGACCCGCCAGCGCGGCTCGCCGGGGGCGGCCCAGAAGCAGAAGTTCAGCGCATCCAGCACCAGCACGTAGTTCGCTGCGCGGTCGGAGTCCTCCCACCAGTGCGGCCAGACGCGCCACTCCGGCGCCTCAACGCCACGGTCAGCCAGACGGGCCGCGAGCCGCTCGACGGCCTCCTGGTCGATGCGGACGGCGCGCGCCCGACTGACGACGTGCTGCGTGCTCTCCAGTACCCCGAGCATCCGGTCAGGCCGTCGGCGCGGTGGCGCGGTCGCGGTCCCAGAGCAGCCACGCGACCGGCAGCAGCGCCAGCCACGGCGCGCGCACGAAAAGCTGCCAGGCCAGCGTCAACGGCTCTCCCGTGTCCGGCCGGCCGAACACCAGATCCGAGATGGTCAGCAGTTGCCCGGCCAGGATCGAGAGCCAGGTGACGTTGCCGAACAGCCCCTGAAGCCAGGACACGCCGGCGACGTAGGCCACCAGCACGGCGGCCAGCAGGAGATACGCCAGCAGCGGCAGCGGCCGGCCAGGAACGTCGGCCGGCTGCGGCGCAGCGACGGGGACCGGCGTCGGCTGGGCGGCGGCGGCCAGCAGGACGGCGGCGAGGATCGACTGCTGCACCGCCGGCGGCGGCTCGGCCAGCAGCGCCGGTCGAACCAGCGCGTCGAGCTCACGAACCCACGGCTCGCGCTCCCACGGCTCGCGCTCCTGAACGCGGCCCGGGTCGATCATCCCAGCCCTCCCCGCGACGGCTCCAGCCCGGCCGGACCGAGCGATGCCCGCAGCAGCAACGCCAGCCGCTCCTTGCCACGCCGAATGTGGCTTTTCACCGTGTTGACCGGCACACCCATCACGTCCGCGATGTCCTCGTAGCGGAGATCCTCGAAGTAGTGTAACGTCAGCGCCAGCCGCTGAGCGTCGGGCAGCTGCGCCAGGGCCATCCGCACGGCCTGCGCCGTCTCCATCCGCTCGGCCGCCCCGGCCACGTCGTCGCCCGGAAGGTCGCTCGCCACGTCGAAATCCGACTCCTCGCCATCCAGGCGGATCGGTGGTGCGCCGCGCCGCCGCAGCCGGTCGATGCCGAGGTTGACGACCAGCCGGTACAGCCAGGTTGACAGCTTCGTCTCACCACGGTATGACCCGATGGCCCGGATCAGGCGGATCAGGGCGTCCTGGGTCAGATCGGCGGCGTCGGTTGGGTCTTTCGTAATCGTCATGGCGATGCTGTACACGTAACGCTGCTGCTCGGCCACCAGTTGGGCAATCGCCTGCTGGTCACCCGCCTGGGCGCGTCGAATCGTCTCTGGTAAGGGCTCGGCCATCCGAGATCGTGTCCGCTCCTACAGGTGAGACGCCGCACACGTCACGATTGTTGCACTGTGGGACGGCAGTCTGGGCACATCCCGTGCGTGCGAGCGTGCTCAGCACGCAACTGCTGGTACCATGCGCCATACCAGCGTCCGGCCGCGACGCGCCGGCTGGCCTGCGCGACAGGTGTGGTCGCATCGGAGCCGCACCGGGGAGACGAGCGAGTTGGAGAGCAGCCTGCGCGCCCGTATTGCCGCCCTGACGGAGCAGGCCGATCCGTCACTGCGCGACGAGATCCGTCTGCGCGGCACGCTGATCCAGCTGCTGGACCGTGGCGAGGTCGTCGTTCCCGAGCCGCGGCTGCCGGCCGTCCTCGTGCGTGCGCGGCTGGCGAACGGCACGCCGCTCCTCGACGGGCTGAACCTGCCGATCTCGCCCACCACGCTCAGCCTGTTCGAGCGGCTGACCGTCGCCATGCTGGCCGACGAGGCCGCCCAGCCAGCCGCCGAAGCGATCCTGACCGCCGCCCGCACCCATCGGATCCACGCCGAACAGGTGATCGGCGAAGCGATCGTGCACCACGGGGATCACCTCGCGGCGCTGGCCCAGGCGGCCGGACTGTTCGAGCCGCTGGTCAGCACCCTGGCGGATCTCGCGGCACGCCCGCTGCTCGCGGCCGTGGCCGAGCGCCTGCGGCCGGCGCTGCGTCTCGGACCGTGGCGGCACGGCTGGTGTCCGATCTGCGGCGCCCGGCCGCTGTTCGCCGAAGCTGATGCCGCTCACGCCGACGCCGAAGCTGGCGCCGTTCACCCCGACGCCGAAGCTGGCGCCGTTCACCCCGACGCCGAAGCTGACGCCGTTCACCCCGACACCGACGACGAGCATGCCCACCTACGCTGTGGCCGCTGCGCCGCCGCCTGGGCATGCTCCTTGCCAGTCTGTCCAGCCTGTTCTGGCGGCGAGCTGTCAGTGATCGCCGCGCAGGAGTTCGACGGAGCAGGCGCGTGGAGTGTGCTCGGGTGTTCGGCGTGTCGCGCGTACCTGAAGGTGGCAGCCGCTCCGCGTCCCGCTGCGCTGGCCAGATTGCTCGCGGACGACCTTGCGACCTGGACGCTGGACCGCGACGCGCTCGCGGCCGGCTTCCAGCGATCTGCCGCCCCGCCTCGACGCCTGGAGCACGCCGACCTCGCCGGCGAGGATCACGACGATGATTGACCAGCGCCCGCCCAGCACGTCGCCCGGGCCACGCGCCAGCCTGCCCGAGGGCCACGACGACGACATCTCCCGCGCCGGCGCGGAGACGATGCCGGCGAAGCCGGTCGTCGCGCCGCGCAGCGGGTCGGGAGATGAGGCTGTCCGGGACGAGGTGGCGGGTGAGACCATCGCCCGGCTGCGGCCCGTCGTCGCCCGCCGCTACGTCCGCTTCCGATCCGACGCTGGCCAGCACGTCCAGGAGCCGGTCATCGCGGAGATGCGGTTGCGGATCGAGGTTGACGGCGTCGAGCTGGTCGAGCTGATGTGCTCGCCGCACCGGGTCAATGCGCTGGTGCTCGGCTTCCTCTACCACGAGGGCATCATCGACTCATCGGACGACGTGGCCGCCCTGCGCGTCTGCCTGCCCGACGGGCTGGCCGAGGTTCGGCTGGCCCGGCCGGCGCCACCCCTGCCGACCCGCCGCATCGTCACGTCGGGCTGCACCGGCGGCGTCAGCTTTGGCGCCTACCTGGAGGAGATCGACTCCCTGCGCCTGCCGCCCGACCGCGTGCGCGTCGAGCCGGCCCGTGTCTACGTCGCGCTCCGACAGCTGTACGACCATGCCACCCTCTACAACCAGTCCGGCGGCGTCCACACCTCGGTGCTGATCGACCCGGCCTCGCCAGTCCACCCAGAAGCCGGCATCCTGGCCGTGGGCGAGGACATCGGGCGGCACAACACGCTCGACAAGCTGCGCGGCGAGGCCCTGCTGCGCGATCTTCCCACACGCGGCACGATGATCGTGTCGAGCGGGCGGATCTCGTCCGAGATGCTCCTCAAAGCGGCGCTGATGGGCGTGCCGCTGGTCGGCTCACGGACGTCGCCGACCGGCATGGCCATCACCCTCGGCGAGCACCTCGGGCTGACCGTGATCGGCTATATTCGCTCCAGCAGCATGAACGTCTACACGCACGCACACCGCGTCGTCGGCGCGCCATCCCCTGAGTGAGCATGTCCACCGCAGCCAGACCGCAGCTGATCTACGTCCTCTGGGGCAATGACCGCTTCACCCGCGACGAGCAGGTGCGCGGCCTGAAGCGTCGGATGCTTGCCGAGCCGTTTGGCGAGTACAACCTCTCGATCTTGAGCGGGGACGACGTGCGCGTGCGCGACGTACGAGCCGTAGCTGACGCCCTGCCGTTCATGGGGGACCGGCGGCTGGTGGTGGTCGAAGGGCTGCTCGGCCGCGTCGGCGGCAAGGGCAAGGCCACCGTCCGGAAGCCGCGTGCCAGCCGCGCCAGCACCACGCGCAAGACGCCTGCGAAAGCCGCGGAGCCGACGGGCGACGACGGGCCGGCCGCCGAGCTGGCGCGGCTGCTCCAGGAGCTGCCGCCGAGCACGGCCCTGGTGCTGGTCGAGGATCAGGTGGACGAGGCCCAGGTCGAGAGCATGCTGCCGGCCGGCCGCTCGCATGTGCGCGGCTACGAGCGTCCCAAGCCCGGCGAGCTTGGCAAGTGGATCGAGAAGCGGGCCAAACACCACAACGGCCGGATCGAGGCGGCAGCGATTCGCCAGCTCGCCCTGCTGGCCCCTGAGGATCTCGGCATGCTGGATACCGAGATCCTCAAACTGGTGACCTATGCCGACGGGAAGCCGGTCACCCTGGACGACGTGACCCTGCTCTCAGCCAGCCCCGACGTGACGATCTTTGGGCTGCTGGACGCCGTGGGGCAGGGACAGCGAGGGACGGCGCTGGCCCACCTGCGTCAGCTGTTCCAGCGCGGCGAACGGTCCGAGGGCATCATCCCGCAGATCGCCGGCAGCCTCCGGCGGCTGATCCAGGCGCGGGAGATGCTCGACCAGGGGCTGCGCGGTCCGGCCCTGGCCAGCAAACTGGGCGTGCATCCGTACGTGGCCCAGAAGACGGAGCAACAGGCGCGCGGCTACCGCATCGAGCAGTTGGAGACGGCGCTGCGACGTCTGCTCAAGACCGACCACGCCATCAAGACCGGCGAGGCCGAGCCAGAGCTGGCGCTGGAGCTGTTCATCGGCGACCTGCCCCGCACGAGCTGACGGAGCCGCCCGGCACGTCCGACGGGACCATCCCGCCGTCCAGGCCCGGCCCCCTGCTACCATGTCGCCGCCGTCCCGCTGGCGCGGTCGTTCCACACCGGCTGAGGCGAGACGGCAGCCTGCCGTAGACCCGCGCCCACGCGGGGCTGGCGACGGCAGCGTGCCCGCGTCAGAGCAAAACCGAGCGCCACGGAGCGCGGGCACGACCAGCGGAGGGACAACGATGGTCACCGTTACCCGTCTCGAAACACTCCTGTTGGACAACGTGCCGCCGTACCGTGGCGGCCGGAAGTGGCTGTTCATCAAGCTGCACACCGACGAAGGCATCGTCGGGCTGGGCGAGCGGGTCACCGGCGGCGTCACCGATCTCGGCTCGCAGATCGCGCTCCTCAACGAGCTGTGCGACCAGTTCGTGATCGGCGAGAACCCGTTCAACGTCGAGCTGATCTGGCAGCGGATGTTCTCGACCCCACACGACTACCGCCACCCGAGCATGAGCCGGACGCCGGCGATGTCGGCCATCGAGATCGCCCTCTGGGACATCATCGGCAAGGTCACCAACCAGCCGATCTATAACCTGCTCGGCGGCCAGTACCATCAGCAGTTGCGGGCGTACGCCTACATGCCGTCCGAAGGCGTCTGGGAGCAGCCCGAGAAGGCCGCCGACATCGCGCGCGAGCTGGTGTCAGAGGGCTGGTCCGCCTGCAAGATCGATCCGTTCCAGCCGCTCTTTCCGTACCCGCGAGATATCCCGCTCAAAGAACTGAAGCATGCCGCCGGCATCTTCCGCCAGGTCCGTGAGGCGGTGGGCGACGAGCTGGAGATCGGCATCGGGACGCACAGCCAGTTCAGCACGGCCGGCGCCATCCGGGCGGCAAAGGTCTTCGAGGAGTACCTGCCGATCTGGTTTGAGGAGCCGGTGCCGCCGGAGATGGTCGAGGAGATGGCCCGCGTGGCGGCCCAGACCAGCATCCCCATCGCGGCCGGCGAGCGGCTCGCGACCAAGTACGATTTCGCCAACCTGCTGGAGAAGCAGGCGGCCGGCATCATCCAGGTGGACGTCGGCCAGTGCGGCGGCATCCTCGAAGCGAAGAAGATCGCGGCGATTGCCGAGTCGCATCATGCCCTGATCGCGCCGCACATGTACGTCGGCCCGATCGCGGCGGCGGCAGCGATCCAGTTGGACACCTGCTCGCCGAACTTCATGCTTCAGGAGTTCAACGACGGCCCGCTGCACCGCGAGATCTTCGTGGAGCCAATCGTCGTCAAGAACGGGTTCATCACCCCGCCGACCGGCCCTGGTCTGGGCCTGGTGCTTGACGACGCGGCGGTGGCCCGGCACCTGAGCAGCTGAGCACGGGGACGAAAGGCCCTCACCCCCGACCCCTCTCCCTGTGCGCGGGAGAGGGGAGATACGAGAGTCGCTGGCATCACGACTTCTGACTCGCGATGGTGGCGGCAGGTTGAGCACGATGTCATGATCCGCCCCCCTCTCCCGCGCACAGGGAGAGGGGTCGGGGGTGAGGGCCTCTCCAATCTAGCTCGCGCGGCGGAGCGGGCTGGCGGTGCGCCGGCGGGCAGCGACGGACGCATTCGCGCCGCCGTCGAGGCGGAAGCGCGCCACCAGCAGGTTCAGCTGCTCGGCGGTGGCCGCCAGCTCCTCGGCCTGGGCGTTCATCTCTTCGACCTGCGCCGACATCTCCTCGGCCGACGCCGACACTTCCTCCGTCGCCGCCGTGTTCTCCTCAGAGACGGCCGCGATGCTCTCGATGGAGCCGGTCACGGCGCCGGCCTGGGCCGCCATCTCTTCCGTGGCCGCCGAGTTCTCCTCGACCACCGCGCTGATGCTGCCCATCGCGTCCACGACGCCCCGCGCGCCGGCCGCCATCTCGCGCGCCGCTGCCGCGATCTGCGTCACCTGGGCGACGGTGGACTCCACCGCCTGAAGGATCTCGCTCAGCGCACGGCCGGCCTCGTCCGCCCGCTCGGAGCCCTGCTCGACCTTCACCGAGCCCTGCTCCATCGCCGCGACCGCGTCCTTGGTTCCGGCCTGGACCTCGCGGATCAAGTCGGCAATCGCCTTGGTCTCGCGCTGGCTGCGCTCGGCCAGCTTGCGGACCTCGTCGGCGACCACCGCGAAGCCGCGACCGTGCTCGCCGGCCCGCGCCGCCTCGATGGCCGCGTTCAGCGCGAGGAGGTTGGTCTGCTCGGCGATGTCGTCGATGGTCTCGACCACCGCCCCGATCTTCTCGCCCAGCTTGCCAAGCTCTTCGACCTTGCCCGCCGCCGTCGAGACGACCAGCTTGATCTCGGCCATGCCGTCGACCGTGTCGCGGACGGCCTTCGCACCGTGCTCGGCGGAGGCGCGCGTCTGCTGCGAGGCGCTGGCGACGTTCTGGGCGTTCGAGGCGACCTGCTCGACGCCGGCCGCCATCTGCGTCGCCGTGGCCGAGACCGCCTGCACCTGCCGCGCCTGCTCCGACGCGCCCTTGGCGATGCTGTCGATGGCCAGGCCAAGCTGCGAGACGGCCTCGTTCGAGGACTGGGCTGCACGGCTGCTCTCCTGAGAGCCGGCGGCGACGTTCTGGATCGCCTGGGTCACCTGCTGCACGACGCCGCTGGTCTGGTTGGCCGCCTGCCCGAGCTGCGACGAGGTGCCAGCGACGCCTTCCGCCGACGCCTTGACGTTGGTCACCACCTCACGGAGGCCGGCAATCATCTCGAAGAAAGCGTTCCCCAGAACGTCGCGCTCAGACTTCGGCGTGACGGAGACGGTCAGATCGCCCTGGGCCACGAGGCTCGCCACGTCGGCGATCTCGCGCTGGTAGCCCATCATGGTGCGGAAGCTGTCCGCCATCGCACCAAGCTCGTCCCGGGAGGCGACCGTCACCTTCTGCTCGAGATCGCCGCGCGAGAGGCCGTCCGCCGCCGTCGCGATCTGGACGACCGAGCTGGTGATGCGGCGCGCAAGGTAGTAGGCAACGCCCACGCCGAGCAGCAGCGAGAACGCGATCAGGCCCAGCACCTGGAGCCGTGCGGCCTGGTAGGTGCTCGTGGCCTCGTCGCTGGCCTGGTCCGCGAGCTTCTCCTTGCCGGACTGCAACTCGTTCATGCCGGTGTCGACGCGGTCGGCGACCTGGCGAACCTTCGCGGCCTCAGCCTTGGCCTCCTGGTCCTTGCCCTCAAGGGCCAGCTTCAGCACCTGCTCGCGGCCCGCGCTCAGCTCCCGCAGATCCTGCTCGACCTTCGCAATCTGCCGTCTCGTCTCCTCCAGCACGACCACCGTCTTGAACTTGTTGAGATCGTCGGAAACGGCTGCCAGCGACTTGCGAGCAGACGCAGCATGCGTCTCCCCCTCAGCGCGGTCAGAGGCCAGGATCGCGTTCTTCTCCGCGCGGCCACTGGCGATCAGGTCCACGTTGGCCTGCATGATGTAGGAGAGGCCCAGAGTGTGCTTCTCGTAGAGTGCGTCGGTGAGATCGTTGATCGATGCGAGCTTGACGATGCTGACCGCGCCTAAGACTCCCATCAGGGCCAGCAGCGCCCCGAATGCCGCAAAAAGCTGTGCTCGGATACCCATTCGCATGATGCCCATACCATCCGCAGATTGCCATCATGACCCATGAGAGTACAAGCTGCCTGAGCAGATCGAGCGCATATGGGCTGGCGAGACAGCTTGCACCGTTCTGGGTCGACGTCGAGTCATTTGGGAGACGTGCCAGCCACATGCACTTACTAGAACGCCGGCTACGGAAAGAATGGGGCGGGTCTCGCAGATATTTGCGTCAGGACAGAGTTGATGCCAGGACGCCCTCAACGTTTTCCTTCGTAGCCGCTGCGGCGCAGAGGTCAGGTCGCCTTGCGCGCTGGCGGTCCGGGCCTGACGCGCAGATGCATCCGCTCACCCTGACTCCCGAAGAGGCTCAAGACCTCGGCTGGCTCGGCGCCGGCCGCGCCGAACGCATGCGGCACCCGCGTGTCGAACTCTGCCGCCTGCCCCGGCCCGAGCGTCAGGTCATGGTGGGCCAGGAGCAGCCGCAGTCGGCCGCTGAGCACGTACAGCCACTCGTAGCCCTCGTGGACGCGCAGATCGGCCGGACCAACAGGGCTGGGGATCGTGATCTTGAACGCCTGCAGGCCGTCGGACTGGGCCGTCAGCGGCGTTACCAGCCGGTCCCCTATGCGGCGCGTCTCCAGGCGTACGCGCGGATCGCCCACCGGCGGCGCACCCACCAGATCGTCCAGCGGGACGCCGTGCGCCCGGGCAATCGGGAGCAGCAGCTCGAGGGTCGGGCGACGCTGCCCTGACTCCAGGCGCGAGAGGGTGCTGACCGAGATGCCGGTCTGCCGGGACAGGCCCGCCAGGGTGGCGTTGCGAGACTGACGGAGATGCCGGAGGCGCGGACCAACCCCGGTCAGGACATCGTCGAAATCTCCCGCGTCGCTCACCCACCGAATGTTGTCAGATCGGCAAACAGCAGTGCCATTCTGTCGAAACCGTGCCATCCTGACCGCGAGCGTTTGTTGAGATACAATATCAGTACTATGATGTCGATGTGGCGGTGGTCGGCGGCGGCAACGTGGTCGATCCGACTAGCCGGCGCTGGCCCGCGCGCCGGCCCGCGCGTCCGCGGGGCGCGGCTCCGAGAGCAGGCCGGCCCGTTCCAGCGCCACCATACTGCCGGCGCAGGCCGCCCCGACGGCGATCATCAGCAGCCAGGGCAGCCCGGGGTGCGCCGATGAGCGTGTCACCTCGAAGGCTGCCCCGCCGGCCAGGTTGCCGAACATCCCGCCGATCCCCTGCAGCACGGCATGCATCCCGAAGTACGTCCCCACCAGCCGCCCACCGCTGAGCGTGGCGATGGCGCTGGCGACGAACGGCGACACCAGCGACTGCCCGCCGACCAGCAGCAGGGCGCAGAGCGTCAGCGGGAGCATGTTGATGACGAAGGTCAGGCCCGATGTCAGCCCTGCCATGGCCGTGTCGCCGCTGGACAGGCCAGCGACGGCCAGCCAGCGCCCGACCGTCGTCGGCCCCAGGGGCAACAGCGGCGCGGCCACCAGCAAGGGCAGGAACGCCAGCCCCATCACCAGCAGCCCGAGCGCGATGGCCGCATTCGGGCGCAGCCGGCGGCGGGCGAACGTCGTCAGCGGCACCTGCCCGAAGATGCCGACGACGGCCAGGACGGTGAACAGGACGCCAACGCCCGCGCCGCTGCCGGTGAGTCTCTCCACCTCGAGTGGCAGCGCCAGGTAGATCTGGTTGTACAGGAAGAAGTAGCCCAGGACGCTTGCGGCGAACAGCATGAACGGCCGATTCCGCAGCACGATGCCCCACGAGCCGAGCATCGACGGACTGCCGGCTGCCGCTGCCGTGTCCAGCCTGGGCAGGTAGCGCAGTTGGAGAAACGTCACCAGGGCGAAGATGGCCGCCGAGCCGAAACACACGATCTGAAAATCGATCCCGATCAGGAACGAGCCGACCAGCGGGCCGAGCAGCGTGCCGCCGTGCATCGTCACGTCGAGCAGCGCGAACGCCTCCACCCGGCGCGGGCCGGCCTCGTGGGTGATGTACGCGCGCACGGACGGGCTGAGCAAGGCCCCGCCGATCCCGGTCAGGATCGCGCCGATGGCCATCCCGACTGGCTCGGTCGCGAAGCCGAACAGGGCGAAGGCGATGGTGCGGAGCACGCTGCCGATCACGATGGCCTGCTTGTAGCCGATCCGGTCGGCCAGGGCCCCGCCGACGATAGACGCGCCCTGCTGGCTCAGGCTGCGGATCCCCACGATCAGGCCGACGACCGTCAGGGTCATGCCCAGGCTGTTCGCCATGTAGCCGGCCAGGAATGGGATGAGCATGTAGAAGCCGACGTTGTTCACCAGCATGTTGAACAGCGCGACCTGCAGCGGGCGGTCAAACGAGCGGAACGTGGCGATGGTCTGCATCAGGACAGGACTGTACTCCCGCGCGGCTCCGGCTGGGGCAGTCGAAGGTCGTTGGCGCCACAACAGGCAACGTGTCCGCCGGACCGCATCCAGACTACCTCAGGTGCGGTAGAGTGTAGGGAGAAGGCAGCAGCACGCGGTCTTCGGCTCAGCGCAAAGTGAGGGCAGAGCCATGTGTCGGCCCACCCGCACCACTGTCTGGTTCCGTGTCATGCTGACGCTCATGCTGACGATGATGGCGACGCTCGGCGTCGCGTCCGCGCAGGTCACCGCCGAAGAGCGTCCACTGACGTCGGCCGAAGAGGCGTCGATTCGCCAGGAGATGGCGACCCTCTACGGCATCTTGCTCCAGGGCGGCAAGGCTCCGCAGGAAGCGAAGCTGGCCGTCAACGCCGTGGGCGTCTGCCTGGGGGCCGCCTACATGCATGACCTGACGCGCCAGCAGGCAGACGCCGTCTGCGGCGAGGTGCTGGACGCGTTCACCGTTCAGCCCGGCACCGTCCTCTACACGCTGACGCCGGAAGACCGCGCCTGGATCATGAGTCGGACCACCGGCTGGACCGAGGAGCTGTCCGCCCTGCTGGAGCCAGACGAGCTTGCAGCCGTCCGCACCACGATGGGCGCGTGCCTGGAGGGGCACATGCGCCGCAACGAGGGGCGCGAAGGCTCGGTGCGGGCCTGCGCGCGCGGGTTGCTGCCGCTGCTGAACCGGCCCGAGCTCCAGCAGTTGTTGCTGGAGGCCGCGAACCGGCTGCCCTGAGGCACGCGCCCATCGGCCGACCGGCGCCGATCCGCCGCCAGTCTCGGATGCCGTCCGCGTAGGGCCGTTCTGCTGCCCGGTGTGGCGGCGATGGCGACTGCCGGCGCCAACGACTGCGCACACCACGGGCCGCCTCGCCGAATTGTGGCATGACGTCCCCTGCTGCTGGCCTGTCCCGTTTCAGCCAGTGCTGTCCCATCGAGCGCCGCACGGAGCGGACGCACCCGCGCAAAGCTCGCGCACGACGGTGACGGGCAGGTGCAGGCCGGTGACAGGCCGGTGACGTCGCGCCAGCCACCGTGACCCACAGCCGCCGGGCCGGGACGCAGACGGCAGGTCGACACAGGAAACGGACCAGGGATTGGTACTCTCAGACGCCACGTTTGACTCGGAGGCGGGCCTCTTCTGGCTGCATCTGGCCGCGGACGGGGTGATCGCGCTCGCGTACTTCGCGATCTCGGTGACCCTCGCGGTGCTGTACGCGCGGCTGCGGCCACAGCTTCCTCACACCTGGATCGTGCCGGCGTTCGGGCTCTTCATCGTGGCGTGCGGCGGCACCCATGTCATGCACATGCTGCTGGCGCTGCAGCTGCCGGTTCACGGGCTGGCGGTGATGATCCAGGGGATCACGCTGGCAGCCTCCCTCGCAACGGCGGTTGCGTTGCCCACGCTCGTCCCGAAGGTGGTCGCGCTCTGCAGCTCGGCGAAGGTCTCGGAGGACCGCAAGCGGCAGCTTGACGAGACCCAGGCCGAGAAGCTGCGCGTCCTGGGCCAGCTGGCCGGCGGCGTGGCGCACGATCTGAACCAGTCGCTCGGCATCATCAGCGGCTACTGCGAGCTGGCAACCCGCGAGATCGACCGCGAGGTTCCGGACCTGGTCGCGGTGGTCGACCACCTCCATCTCGTGTCACGGGCGGCTCAGGACGGCGGCGCGACCGTCCGCCGGCTGCTGACGTTCGCCCGGGGCGGAGCAGCCGGCGAGCCGGAGCGGATCGACGTGGCGCAACTGCTCTCGGACGTCGCCAAGCTGACCGCGCCGCGCTGGCGAGATCTGACGCAGTGTGAAGGTCGGCCGGTCACGTTGACCGTCGAGGCCGCGGGCGACGTCCACGTGCGGGGTGCATCGTCGTCGTTGCGGGAAGCCGTGCTCAACCTTGTGCTGAACGCCCTGGACGCGCTGCCAACAGGCGGCACGATCTCGCTTGGCGCTGCGCGGGTCACCGATACGGTTGAGATTCGGGTGGCTGACAGTGGCATCGGGATGCCGGCCGACCTGCAAACCCGCATCTTCGAGCCGTTCTTCACCACCAAGGGCGAGCGCGGGACCGGCCTCGGGCTGGCGATGGTGCAGAGCATCGTCGAGCATCACAGCGGGCGTCTTTCTGTCGCCTCGGCAGTGGGCGAGGGCACGGTGTTCACCATCCACCTGCCCGCCGACGACGACCCTGAGCGTCCCGCCCTCCCGGTGCTGGCGCGCCGACCGCTCGCGGCGCTGCGCGTCCTGGCCGTGGACGACGAGCAGCCGCTGGTGCAGCTGGTTGCAGCGCTCCTGAGGCCACACGGGCATCAGGTGGTCACGGCGCGGTCTGGAGAGGCAGCGCTGGAGGTCGCACGGAACCGCCAGTTCGATCTCGTGATCTCCGATCTTGGCATGGGCGACGGCATCAACGGCTGGGAGCTGGCCGAGGCGCTCTCGTCGCTCCAGCCTGAGCTTGTGTTTGTGCTGGCGACCGGCTGGGGCGCGGAGATCGATGAGGCGGATGCCCGTCAGCGCGGCGTCCACGCCGTGCTGGCGAAGCCGTTCCGAGGCCGCCAGCTCGAGCAGCTGCTGGAGCGTCTCCAGCACGAAGGGCTGCTCGGCGTGAGCCAGCAGCCGGAGCGAGCGCTGCCGGCGGCCAGGCCGGCCTGACGGCGGCCGAGCCGGCCTCACGGAGGCCGTCGCGGGCGTACCTCACCCCGTCGCGGGCGTACCTCACCCCGTCGCGGGTGTACCTCACCCCGTCGCCTGCTGACGGCAACGGCCACTGTCCCGCGTCTCGCTAGAAGGCATCTGGACCGCCGCCCACGAACGTCTTCCACTCGCCGCAGGCATCGCGCACCGTGAAGTGCACCGTGGCGGCCTCGCGCGGCCGTTCGCGCCGCACCGTGAACTCGACCGTCTCGGTGCCGGACGGGAGCACCATCGGCGAGACCGTCGAGATCGATGCGCCGTTCGCCGTCACGGGAGTCGCGTTCTCCAGGCGGGTGAAGGTGATCTGGGACACGCTGTTGGCGGACAGGAGCGACGACTTCTGCACCTCGACACGGACCAGCAGCTGACCGTTGACCGCCTGGGTACGCACACGGACGGGCGGTCGCGGGCTACAGGCCGTCGGCTGCGAGACCTCGACATCGTCGCTCACCACCGTGACGAGTACGGCGCCAGGCGTGCCCAGCACGGCCCCACCGGTCGGCTCGTTGAGGGTGACGGTCAACTGTTCGTCCGGCTCGACGGCATTGTCGTTGACCACCGTGAGGGTGACGGCTTTGGAGCTTTCGCCAGGGCCAAACGTCAGCATGGTCGAGATCGGCATGTAATCCGAGCCGTTGGTGGCTGTCCCGTCGACGGTCTGCACGCGTACCGTGACGCCGCTGGCCGCCCCACCGGTCCGCACGACGGTCAGGGTGGCTGAACCGTCGCGCTCGGAGACCGTGAGCGCCCCGGAGGTGAAGGCAAGCGTACCACCGGCGTCGTCGTCCAGGTTGGTCAGGGCAACCGCCGGCGCGGTCAGACCACTGTAGGCGGGATCGGCGCTGGTGGACGGGCCGATTGTCACCGTGAACGCCACGTTGCCGTCGTCAAGCGTGTCGTCCAGGCCGGTGACCGTGACGGTCTGAGGCGCATTCCAGCTCGCCGGGGAGAACGTGAGCGAGGTGGGCGAGACGGCGGCCTCGGTCTGGTCGGAGACGGCGAGCGCGAGCTGCACGTCGGCCGTCGGGGCCGCCGCCAGCGCCACGGTGAACGTGGCCGCGCCGCCGACCTCCGAGGGCGCGCCGGACGGCGGCGAGACGACGATGCCAGCCTGCCGGGCCGGGGCACAGTTCGAGAACTCCGAGGTGTCGTTCGTGGCGATGCTCGTCACCGTGGCAGTGATCTGCTGCCCGACGGCGAGGCCGGGCACGTCGATGGCGATCGGTGCATGCCCGCTGCCATCCGTCGAGACGGTGGCCGCCCGCAGGAACGTCTGGCCCTCGCCGAATCCGGAGGGATCGCAGGCCGGGCTGGCGAACAGCTCGACGCGGTAGGCCAGCCCCGGCGCGCTGCTGAGCGTGCCGACGACGCGCGCCGTTTGTCCGGCGACCGTCGCCGATGCCAGGGCCGCCGTGTTCTGCCGCCGATTCGGCCCACTGTCGCCGTCACCGGCATCGTTCTGGGTGACGCCATCGGCGGCGAGATCGATGCCGAGCCCGTCGCTGTTCTGGATGGAGTTCCCGAGGATGGCGTTCCCGGTGCCGGCGACGACAACGACGCCCGGTCCTCCGGCGAACTGGATGGTGTTGCCGGCCCCCGGCTCGACGCCGCCGATGGTGTTGTTGCTGCCCTCCTCGATGCGGATGCCGCCCACGTTCGGGACGCTGCCGGAGGGCGGCCCGATGGTGTTCCCGGCGATGATGTTGCCCGTGGACGTGGCCACGCTCTGCGACCGGCCGATGGTCACGCCGCCGGTGATGACATTGCGTGCGCCTGCTTCAGCGCCGCCCACGGTCACGCCAGTGGCTCCGTCCAGCCACACGCTCCCTGGGGCGCCCGGCAATCCGATGGCGTTGCCTTGAACCTTCGTGCCCGCGGCCGCGCTGCCGAACACGCCAACTGTGCCTGCGATAACGTTGCCAGCACCCGGGGCCGTCCCACCGATCACGTTGTCAGGAGCACCCTGGACCTGGAGGTAGCCACCGGTCACAGTGCCGTTCGGCATCACACCGAAGGTGTTGCCCTCTATCTGGTTCTCCTTGATGGTGGGATTCTCCTGGGCCATCCACCACCACCATCCCAGGCTGAGATGAAAGATGGTGGAGCCGACGAACAGGTTTCCGGCGCCGGGATCCGTCCCGCCGATGAGATGCCGCTCCCCCACGACCAGCAGCGTCCCCGTGTTCTCGCCACTCCCAAGTGCCCGTGTGGCGGCGGCATCGGTTCCGAAGTAGTTACCCTGTACCCTGTTTGCTGTGCCGTCGAGGATCACGGAGACGTCGATGTCAGCGCCGATGGGATCATTCTCGGTGATGATGTTGCGGTCAGCCGGGGTCGAGCCGCCGTAGAGGTTGTTCGACCCACCAAGGGTCACTCGCCCGCTGTTCCCGAAGATGAGGTTGCCCCGCAGGGAATGACCGGTCCCAGAGACGGAGACACCGCGCCCCTCGACGAACCGGCCGCCGATCCACAACCCTTGCACCGTGCTCCCCGTGCCTGAGACCTGCAGCTCGCTGATGACGATGCGCCAGACGGCGTTGTTGCCAGACGGCAGGGAGTTGGCACGCGCGCCGGGCTGCGTGAACCCATCGATGATCATCGGCGTCGTGACGACGATTGCACCGTCGGTGCCCGTCGCATCCAGGGGGTCGGTGCCCGCGATGGCGATGTTGAACACGATGGTGTCGGTGCCGCTTCCGGTGGCGCATCCCGCGACTGCAGTGTCCGTGTTCGCGGCCTTGACCGCGTTGAAGAGCGTGCAGGTGCCGGGGCCAGCCGGATGATCCCACGACTCAGGGATCGCGTCGACGGTGATGGTGGCCGCGGCAGCGGGCAGCGTCGTGAGGGCGAAGGCCGCCACCAGCATGAGGACGGCTACCGTCGCAAGGACGGGATGTCGGACCCGGGCATCGAACAGAGCGTAGGCGGGCCAGGGAGCGACGAGCGTCCTGTGCGCCAGAAGGCTCGAGTACGCCTGCCGACGCCATCTGTCCTGGGCCGCCATCGCCGATCCCCCGAGGCGAAGAGTCCGCACGCGCGCAACGCTGCGACAAACCAGCCAGGGAGGGTGGTTGCCAAGCGCCACCAGCATAGCAAGAGACTCAAGAAAACTCGACGCTCACATGCAGTAATGACGCCATGAGCGCACTCCCACGCATGGATGAGTCCGACTCATCGGAATGACGCCACCGTGACGACGATGCAGCACCGCACGTCCCACAACTTGACGCTCTCTTGACGGCAATGGTTTGAGATGCATCACAAGGCGACGTACAGTCTCACGCTCTCCATGGTTCTCCGAGAGAATGCTTGCGGAGGGCGCAATGTGGCGATGCGACTACTGTCGGCAGTCGTTCGGCGATCGAGTCGATTGCATCAACCACGCGCGCGCCTGGCACAGCCGAGATTACCAGACGTGCTCCTGCCCAGCGCAGACGTCAGGTCCGAACTCGGCGCCGCCCGGCGCCGTGCAGGCGTGGATTCAGACCTTCAGGGTGTGGAAGCTTGGCGGCGCGTGGCTCCGCGCGACATTCCTCGGGCTGGATGGGCCGTAGCGGACGAGCAGATCATCGCGACGGTCGCCGCGCGGCCGAAAGCAGTGGTCTGACGGCCGAGACGGTGGTCTTGCGGCAACCGTGGAGCTGACCGGTGGCTCCGGCCAGCGTCGCGCACACCGGCGCAGCGTCCGCCAGGAGAGCGGACAGAAACGCTTGGTGTGAAATTCGGCCGAGCAGCGAAATATCGAGTCACGAACGGCCCAAAGGGAGCCGCTCGCCGCTGCGGAGCCCTGTCGGTGCGACAGACGACGCTTCTTGGTCGCGCAAATAGACTCGGGAGCGCCGAGCCTGGTGGCAGCAGGCCACGTGACCCCAGCTGATAGGGGCCGAGGATGAATTTCACACCATGCGTAGAAGTGAGTCGCACCCGGTGCCCTGGGTTCGGTAGAGACACGGGGCACCCTGAGCACGGGACCGGCGTGCAGACAGCACTGTTCGTCCGAGCGTGGGTCAGCAATGTATGCGCATCCTGGCCTGCTGTCGCAGTGCGCCAGCGAGTCTCACGCACATCCAGCGGGCGCGGTAGGCGACAATGAACGCGACACGTCACGCATGGGCGAGGCAACGAGATGATCCAGGCCACCGACCTCCGCAAGGCAAAGACGAGCCTGAGTGAGCTTGCATATCGCCACTTGCTGAACGCGATCGTGGCGCATGAGCTCACGCCAGGCGCGCCGTTGCGGCCACCGGACCTCGCTCAGCGCATGGGGTTGAGCCCGACGCCGGTCAAGGATGCGCTGGCTCGGCTGGCCGGGGAAGGCCTCGTCGAGTATCGTCCCGGCCTGGGGCCATTCGTCGCTGCGCCGACCGTCGCGGAGATCGTGGACCTGTATGGCTGCCGCCTGATGTGTGAACTCCACGCATTGCGGGAAGGGTTCTCACGGATCGACAAGCCGTTCATTGCGGACGTGCGTGCGCGCCTGGACGCGCACGATGCGGCGATGGCGGCTCGAGATGGGTCCTACGAGCGCCAGCGGCAACTGGCTGAGGCCGACCGCGACTTTCATCTCTCGTACTTGCGGCTCTGGCCCAACGCCAAGGCGATCACCTGGTACACCCAGCTCAACGTCCACATCAGATCGGATCTCGTGGCCAACCGCGTCGGTGGGCGGCCGGGCACGCTGGTCGAGCACCGCGAGATCTTTGATGCGCTGCTGGCTCGCGACCTTGAGCGGGCCCTCACGGCGGCCCGTCGCCATGTCGAGGCATCACGAGACTCATTTGTGGAGCGCTCGTCCACTCCAGAGGGGTAGCCCGACACCAGAGGGCTGCCCAGATCGCCGCCGCCACCTGTGGTGTACCCCGAGCTATTGCGTTGAGCTGTTGACCCGTCTGGCCGGTCATCTCACCATACGGTAACCGGTGCTGTCTCGATTGGCAGTGTCGTGTGTCCTCGCCCGCCGCCTGCCTGACGCCCGATTGGCGGGTTGACACCCCGTACATGACTCGCTACACTGGCGATCACGGTCAGAATTTCGAAATTTTGAGGTTTCGAAATCTGATGTTTCACGATCTGGCTCGAGTGTGACGGTCCTCGCTGGCCCGCTGGTGGGCTACTCCAGGTGCAGGAAGGGGCGACGATGGCTCAACCTTGGCACGGCATCTACACGATTCTCCTGACGCCGTTTCACAACGACCGTTCGTTGGACGAGGCCAGCCTGCGCGACGAGGTCGATTTCGTCATCGCGGCGGGCGCCCACGGCATCGTCACGCCGGTCAACACTAGCGAGTTCTCGCTCCTGGACGACGATGAGCGGCGCCGGCTGACCGAGATCGTCATCGAGCAGGCGCGCGGGCGCGTACCGGTCGTGATCGGCACGGCTGCCGCGGCCGTCGGCACGGCCGTGCGCCTGACCCGGCATGCCCGCGAGCACGGCGCGACCGGGGTCATCGCCATGCCGCCGTACGTGATCCCGCTCGGTCCGGATGGCGTGTTGGACTACTACCGCCAGATCGCGGATGCCGCCGACGGGCTGCCAGTCGTTGTCCAGAACGTTGGCGGGCAGGTCGGTGCGCCGCTCCGCCCGGAGGCCATTGCAAAGATCGCCGAGGCGATCCCCCAGGTTCTGTACGTCAAGGAGGAGACGCTCCCGAGTACCCACCGCATCTCGGAAGTGCTCCGGCTCGGCGGAGACCACCTGAGCGGCGTCTTTGGGGGCTCGGGCGGGCGCTGCCTGGTGGATGAGCTCCAGCGCGGCGCCTGCGGCCTGATGTCCGGCTGCCACCTGGTGGACGCCCAGGTCAAGGTCTTCGAGCTCCTGGAGAAGGGCGACGAGGCGGGCGCCCGCGAGGCGTTCGTACGGCAGCTACCGGCCCAGACCATCTGGGGGCTGCTCGGTATCCGCGTCGCCAAGGAGATCCTGCGCCGACGCGGCGTCTTCCGGGCCACGGTCAGCCGCCGACCAGACACCGACCTCGACGAGTACGACCTCCGCGAGCTTGACCACGCGATGGCACTGGTCCAGCAAGACCTCGTGACGGGAGTCGTCGCATGAAGATCACCGGACTGCGCGCCATCATCCTGAGCCCGCGCGAGAACCACCACCAGGAAGTCGAAGAGTATGTCGTCTCGAAGACCCGCCAGAACGGCGTCGCCGTCATCGAGACTGACGAGGGCATCCTGGGCGTCGTCTCCTCGGAGGGCAGCCGCATTCGCCGCTTCGCGCAGTTGTGGGCCCAGGCACGGGAGCATATCGAGGGGCAGAACCCGTTCGACCGGGGCAAGATCACCCGCGTGCTGCGGCGCCGCTTCAACTGGCCCCAGGGCACCCTGGGTGTGCTCGACTACGGCCTCTGGGACATCGCGGGCAAGACGTTCAACAAGCCGATCTACAAGCTGCTCGGGGCCACCCGCGAGAAGATCCTGGCGTACGGCTCCACCATCCACCACAGCACCGACGAGCGGTTCATCGAGACCGCGCTCAGGTGCAAGGAGCAGGGGTTCAAGGCCGTCAAGCTCCACCCGTACTGCAATTTCGAGGATGACCTGCGTCTCGTGTACAAGGTTCGGAAGGCCGTAGGAGACGATTTCACGCTGATGATCGACACCCTGGTCTACCCCGCGCCGTACACGCGCGACGAGGCACTCCGGATGGGCCGCGCGCTGGACGAGCTCAGCTACTGGTGGTTCGAGGACCCGCTGCCGAAGACGGACCTGGAAGGTCTGGCCCAGCTCACCCGCGAGTGCAAGGTGGTTCAGATCCGCTCGGCCGACCGCGTGGAGCACATCTCCGAGTACGCGGCGATGATCAAGAACAACTGCATGGACATCATGGCCGGCCCTGCCTCGTTCGGGATCACGGACCTGATGAAGCTCGCTGCGCTGGCCGAAGCGAACAACATGAAGATGGAGCCGCACGATTTCGGCGGTGGCACCGCCAGCCTGCACGTCGGCCTGGCAATCAGCAACTGCGACTACTACGAGCAGGCCACGCCCGAGGGCTGCTTCGACAGCGAGATCTACCCCGGTGTCTACCTGGAGCCAATCCGCGTCGATCGCGAGGGGTACGTCCACGCCCCAACCGGCCCCGGCCTCGGCTTCGACATCGATTTGAAGGCGGCCGAGCGGGTGGCCTCTGACATCCTGTAGCGCGGACGAACGGCAGGCGCATCGGCGTGCCCCGGGCTCGTCTCGGCAAAGCCGCCGTCACCACCTACTCACCAGGCAACAGGAGAGACCACATGCGCATCTCCGACGTCCGCGCCACGATCCTCTCGGCGCCAATCCCGGCCGGATCGCGCGTCCGCTCGGGGGTCGGGCTCAAGTACGCGCGGACCAGCACATTTGTCGAGGTGCTGACCGACGAAGGCGTGACCGGGCTGGGTAGCTGCCTTGGCAACCCGCCATCGGCGATCAAGGCGGTCGTCGAAGATGTGTTCGCGCCGGCCCTGCATGGTCGCGACCCGTTCGAGATCGAGGCGATCTGGCGCGACCTCTACATCGGCCGCCTCGAACGGTCATCAGGGCCGCGCGGGATTGGCGTCGGCGCCCTCAGTGGCATCGACATCGCCCTCTGGGACATCAAGGGCAAGGCGCTCGGCGTGCCGATCTATGAGCTCCTCGGCGGTGCTGCCCACCCGAAGGTGCGCGCGTATGCGAGCTCTGTGTACTGGCAGGCACCCGAATCAGCCTACGAGGAGGCGAAGCGATACATCGCCCAGGGGTACACCGCCGTCAAGGTGAAGATCGGCGGCGACCTTGATCGTGACCTGGCGATGATGGTGGCGGTCCGCGAGGCGATCGGCCCGAAGGTGGACCTGTTCGTGGATGCCAACGTCAGCTACACCACCAAGCTTGCCCTCAAGGTGGTCCGGGAGCTTGAGCGCCTCAACGTCTTCTGGTTCGAGGAGCCAATCCCGTTCGACGACCTCGACGGCATGAAGCAGCTCTCCGACGCGACCTCGGTCCGGATCGCGGCCGGCGAGAACAACTACACTCGCTACGGCTTCCGTGACGTGATTGGCCGAAAGGCCGTGGACGTGATCCAGCCGGACACGGCCCGTTGCGGCGGCATCAGCGAGATCCGCAAGATCGGCGCAATGGCGACGGCCAACGACCTCCTGTTCGTGCCGCACTCGTTCGGGGACGCCGCGCTGGAGCTTGCGGCGCTCCATGTGATCGCGTCCACACCGGAAGCGTTCATCATCGAGCACGACATCACCCACAACCCACTCCGTAGCGAGCTTGGCGGTGCGCTCCTCGAAGCGCAGGACGGCTATCTGCCGCTCCCGAACAGGCCGGGACTGGGCGTCGAGCTCACGGATGAGATCCGCGAGAAGTTCGCCTACCGTGGCGGCACGGACATCTCGGTGGCAGTCAAGCCGGCCCTCGGGCTGGTCGGGGAAGACCTCGCCGACCGCGGCGCCACCTAAGCACCTGAACTAAGGTCTGGCACGGCTTTCTGGGACTCCGGCCTCCTGGTAAAGCTCCCGGGGAAAACGGGCCGAACTTCTGCGCGAGTGCTTAGCCGTTTCGAGGGCGGCCACGAGCCGCGCAGCACCCGCGCCAACCGGGTTGGACGGCCAGCTCGGCCAGACAGATCCATTGACCATCCCGTCCGACCGCATGAGGTGACGATGCAGGCCGTGGACCTTCGCAGTGCCAGAAACACCCTGGGAGATCTCGCATACGAGCACCTGCTCCGTGCAATCCTATCACACGAGCTTCGCCCAGGCATGCGTCTTCGGCCTGAGGATCTCGCGGCCCAGTTGGGACTGAGCCCCACGCCGGTCAAGCACGCCCTGGCGCGTCTGGCCGGCGAGGGGCTGGTGGATCATCGCGCCGGGCTCGGGCCGATCGTGGCCCAGCCCACCATCGAGGAGATCCTGGACCTGTACGAATGCCGGCTGATGTGCGAGCTCCACGCGGTCCGCGAGGGCTTCGCCCGGGTGGATGCCCCGTTCCTGGCGGAGCTTGAACGCCGGCTTGAGCGACACGAAGCGGCCTGCGACGCGCGTGATACCAGCTTCGAGTCGCAGCGACGGGTCTTGGAAGCGGACCGCGACTTCCACGGGTGGTACATGGAGCTCTGGCCCAACGGGCGGGCCAGGACGTGGTACGCCCAGTTGAACACCCACATCCGCTCATACCAGATCAGCAATCGGATGCGTGCACGAGCGGGAATGCTTGTGGAGCACCGGGCCATCTACGCCGCCTTCGCAGCACGAGACCTGGGGCGCACGCTCGATGCGGTGCGAACCCACCTTGGACTGGCGAAGCAATCGTTCCTCGATCGAGCCACGGCAACGGCGGATGACGACGCCAATCCGCCGCCGGATCGTGCCGATGCACAGCGCAACGGGGGCGTGAGTGAGTGATGGTCCAGCGTGTGGTCCGCTGCTGACCCGGAAGCGGCCGGATGCCGGCCAGGAAACTGGGCATCGCTGCCGTGGGCGGGCCCGGGAGGCGGGCGTCGCGCCACGGCCAGGGCCCAGGGAAGGGGAGGGGGCAATGACCAGCTCCAACACTCGGAGTTATCGAACGCGTCGTGAGTTCCTGATGCTCGGCGGGGCAACGGTCGCCGTCGTATTGAGCCAGGCCTGCTCGCAGCCATCGGCGCCGGCCGCCAAGCCCACCGCCGCACCGGCGGTCCAGGTTGCGCCAACGACCCCGCCGCAGGTCCCGAAGTCCGCGCTCCAGCAGGCGACCGCTGCTCCGGCGGGGCAAGCTGCCCCGGTGGCCACCCAGGCTGCCGCTGCCGCGCCGGCGAAGCCCACGGCCGCCCCGGCCCCTGCGAACGTAAGGCGTGGCGGCACTCTGACCGTCGCGAAGCCGTCGCCGATGCGGGAGTTCGACCCGTTCCAGGTCAGCCCGGGCCACTACACCTGGATGCGGGCGATCTGGAACTCGCCGGTCCATTACGACGCCGCGCTCACCCCACAACCCGAACTCGCCGAGTCCTGGCAGTTCAGCCCGGACAACCTGGAGATGACGCTGCGGCTGCGCAAGGGCGTGAAGTTCCACTCCGGCCGCGAGTTTGTCTCCGAGGACGTGAAGTTCACCGTCAATTTCGCGGCGAGCAACGACAAGGCATCGTTGCGCTCGGCCTATCAGACGATCAAAGAAGTGAAGACGCCGGACCCACACACGGCGATCCTCCGCTTTGACAAGATCAACCCCGGCGTCTTCGATATCCTCGACACGCTCTACATCATGGATAGGGACACCATCGACCAGATCGGGAAGACGGCCATCGGGACGGGGCCGTTCAAGCTCGACCGATACGTCCCGAACGACCGTGTCGAGATGAGCGCCTTCAAAGAGTACTGGGAGCCCGGCAAGCCGTACGTGGACAAGTTCGTCGTGCGGCAGATCCCGGACCTGAGCGCGATGGCGATTAATCTCGAATCCGGTGAGGTTGACGCAGTCTGGCAGGTCAACTTCCCGGACCTCGTGCGCCTGCGCGACAGCGGCAAGTTTGTGGCGGACCTCGGGGCGCCGGGCGCGTTCAAGTTCGCCTTCGAGCTCAACCTGAAGCGCGAGCCGCTGCAGAATAAGAAGGTGCGGCAGGCGCTGGCCTGGGCCGTGGACCGCAAGCGGTTCACCGAGACCGGCCTCTACAGCCTGGTGGAGCCGACCCCGCTGCTCTGGCCGGAGCATTCGTGGGCCTACTTCAAGGATCTCGAATCGAGGATCGGCTTCGATCTGGAGAGGTCGAAGGCGCTGCTGGCCGAGGCCGGCTTCGCCAACGGGTTCGACCTGGAGATCCTCGGCTCCTCGGCGATCGGCCCCGGCCACGGCGCACTGTTGCAGGTGATCCAGTCCGACCTGAAGAAGATCGGGATCAACGCCCGCATCAACGAGATGGACCCGGCCCAGGTCAGCGACCGGCTTGAGAAGGCCGACATGATGTCCACGGTCCACACGTTCGGGCGTGGCAACCGCGATCCTGGCTCCGTCTTCGCCGGCACCAAGTCGCTCTACTCCGCGAAGGAAGGCGGCTGGACCAACATCGAGAACGACGAGTACGACAAGCTCAGGGCCGACCTCCAGTCGACCCTGGACCGTGACGCACGCCAGAAGATCTGCCGGAGGATCCAGGAGATCATGCTGGACGAGTGCTTCAACAACCCGGTCGCGTACCAGCCGCGCTCCTGGGTGCTGGCCCCGTACGTCAAGGGGCTGACCTACAACATGGACAACACGCCGTACGTCTCGGACATGTGGCTGGACAAGTGAGCGGCGGCCGGGCGCCGGTACCGGCGGTGACCCAGAGGTGGCTCCCGTCTCTGCGCGGCGCCCGGCACCTCGCTGACATTCCCATCTGCATGGCTGCGAATTGAGAGGCCGGCGATGATCTCGTACACACTCCGACGACTCTGGCAGCTTGTCCCGGTGGTGGTGCTCGCATCGGCCACGGTGTTCGTCCTGATGCGGCTGGTGCCGGGCGACCCGGCCCAGATGGTGGCCGGCCCGGAGGCCTCCTCCCAGTCCATCGCGGAAGTCCGCGCGCGGTTAGGACTGGATCAGCCGCTGCCGGTGCAGTACCTCGCCTGGGTCAGCCACGTCGTGCGTGGCGACCTCGGCTTCTCCTATCTGAGCAAGATCCCGGTCGCCGAGCTCATCTGGGACGCTGCCCCCGCCACGGCGCAACTGGCGCTCGTCTCGCTGCTGCTGGCGCTGGTCGTAGCGCTGCCGCTGGGGCTGATCACCGCGCTGAAACAAGGATCTCGGATTCAGTTGCTGGTGACCGCATACACGGGCCTTGCGCTCGGCGTGCCCAACTTCTGGCTCGGCATCCTCCTGATCCTGCTGTTCACGCTCGCGCTCGGCTGGCTGCCACCGGGCGGGCGGGTGGACCCGTTCCAGAACCCAATGCTGGGCATGCGCTCCCTGATCCTGCCGGCGCTGACGCTGAGCTTCCACATGTCCGCCGTCTTCTCGCGGTTCATCGCGACGGCGATGCTCGACGTGCTCCACGAGGACTACGTGAGGACGGCCCGCGCGAAGGGGCTCGCGGAGAGGGTCGTGGTCATCGGCCACGCACTTCGGGCCGCGCTGATCCCCGTTGTCACGGTGGTGGGGCTCCAGTTCGGGCGCCTCCTCGGCGGGACGGTGGTGGTCGAGTCGATCTTCGCCTGGCCGGGTCTGGGACGCCTGATGATCGACGCGGTGGGCCAGCGTGACTATCCGCTGGTGCAAGCGGTGCTGCTGATCATGGTCATGGTGTTCGTGCTGATCAACCTGGTGATGGACCTGATGTACGGGTTGATCGACCCGCGCATCCGGCTGAGCCGAGGACGGGGATGATGGGAGTGTCCACGCAAGGGGCCGTCCTCACGGCGAATCGCGACGATGTCGCGCAATCGGTCCAGTCGCCGATGATTCGAGCGGGCCGGCGCATCCTGCGCAACCCGAGCGGCATGATTGGCATCTCGGTGCTCGGGGCGTTCTGCCTGGTGGCTCTCGTCGCACCGTACGTGGCGCCGTTCGACCCAGTGGAGCAGTTCCCCGGTGCCCAGTTGAAGCCGCCGGGCGTCCCGTACCTGCTCGGCACGGATGACCTCGGGCGTGACGTGCTCAGCCGGCTGCTCTACGGCTCGCGGATCTCGCTGACTGTCGGAATTATCAGCGTCGCGATCGGACTCTCCGTCGGGGCTACGACCGGACTGCTCGGTGGGTATCTCGGCGGCTGGGTAGATGGGGTCATCAATCGGGTGTGGGACTGCCTGCTGGCGTTTCCCGCGATCTTGCTCGGCATCGCCATCGTGCTGGTCATCGGACCGGGTGCAGTCAACGCCTCGATCGCCGTCGGGGTGTTCAACATCCCGATCTTTGCGCGGTTGGCTCGGGCCTGCGCGCTGACAGAGAAGGAACGCGACTACGTGCTGGCCGAGCGCGCGCTGGGTGCCAGCATACCGCGCATCATCTTCAGTCACATCCTGCCGAACGTGATGTCCCCATTGCTCGTGCAGGTCATGGTAGCGATGGCGTTCGGCATCCTGCTGGAGTCCACGCTCTCGTTCCTGGGATTGGGGACGCAGGCACCCGATCCGTCGTGGGGCTCGATGCTGAGCAGCAGTCGCCAGTTCCTCCGTACGGCCTGGTGGTACGGTGTGTTTCCCGGTGTGGCGTTGACGCTACTCCTGATCGGCTTGAACTTCCTCTCCGAGGCCGTTCGCGACGCGCTGGATCCACGCCAGATCAATCTCGGGCGCTAGCCTCGACTTCCACCCTTATGCCGCTACTTGGGGAGCGCGCTCCCCAAGTAGCGGCGAATTCTGAGAGACCGGGGTGGGCAAAGGCCGGTCCGAAAAGTGGGCACGCCATGAGTCCCGGTGGACGGCAATGAGCATGTCGAGGAAGGATGGGGTGGCCTTAGAACGATACCAGGGGCGGGTCGGGCCAGTCGGAGGAGCGCCCCTGCTGGACGCGAGCGGCGTACCAGAGGCGGTGCAGCCGAAGACGAGTGAGGTGACCGGCCGCCCGTAGAGGATGACACGGGCAGCGGATCCCAGCGTTGGCGGGTCGCCGCCATCGCTGTGGGCATGGGCAGGCGATGGCCCTTACGCCGTGGCCGGCCGCGCTGCCCCGGTCGGCGGCGGCCCGGTCGGGCCCACAGCGCCGCGTCTGGACGCAGGTGGCTCAGGCTGTTGACGTTGGCGGGGCGGCCTTCCAGGAGGGGGCGGGCCGCATAGGCGCTATCGACGACGGCGTAGACGGTTCGACCGTCGGCCCAGCCGGCCACCAAGGCGACCAACGCGCGTGCTCGGCGTGCGCCTCCTCGGCCGCGCGTTGTCGCGTCCCACGTTGTGGCCGGCCCGGGGCATCCTTGGCGCCGCCCCGCCTGGACCACCTCCATAGATCGGCCCCCGAGTGTTCGCCACAACTGGTTCATCTCGTGGTGGGCGGGCTCCTCGGTGGGATGGTCCTCCACGGCGAGTGGTGCATCGCCTACGACGAGCGCTCGCACAAGATCCGGCACAGTGGCAGCCGCCATGACGGCGATTTCGCCGCCCAACGAGTGTCCGTAGATAACCGCCGGCGCTCGAACCACCTCCCTGATGAACGTGCAAATGTCAGTAGAGAAGTCGTGCAGAGTGTAGCAGTCAGGAATACGCCCAGATCGGCCGTGCCCGCGCAAGTCGGGCGCGTACACATGCCACCGTTTGGCCAGGAGTTGGAGCGATGCGTCACGACCCTGCCATCGTCCGGAGCCGCCATGCAGCAGCACGAAGGGCGGCCCGCTACTGGGGCCAACCGCGTAGTTGATGGTGACCGTCGGGGTGTCATACTAGCGCTCGCTGAGGAGCGTCAGACACCAATCCAGCAGACATGCTCCGCCCCATGTGCACATCTGCACATCATCGGCAACTGGTGATACCGGGAGGCGGTCCTTCGATGATCTGCACGAGGACCTCTGCGATCACGTGCGGATGCATGATGTTGGGAACGTGTCCCGAGGGAATCTGTCGATACTGCCGTCCCGAGCGGAGTTTGGAGACGAAGCCTATACTGAGCACTGGTCCGAAGGGCGCAGGATGACAGTTGAAGTGGCTGTCGCATACGCACTTGAGCGCCAGCCTCCTGCATGAAACACCGCGGAGTACCGACGTTGCCTCCAGCCACACAGAACCGCAGAGGCGCTTGCTACTGCCTTGCCAGCGTGACTTTTCGGGTGAAGGGAGTGATCTCCGTTCGGTCAGTTTTGCGGAAGCGGCAGCGCATGTCAACGAGGGATACGGTAGGGCCATGAGGGTGTGACTCACTTCTGTAGTCCAGGTCAGGCGGCGAGGGGCCTGCGCGAGCGGTGACGAGCGCGAAGGGCGAGGATGGCGTCGCCGCCGACCTTGGACCAGCGCATACCTGAGCGCTTCATGCGTCGCTGGACGACGTGATTGGCGGCGGACTCGATGGCTCCGGAGCCGATCGGGAGGCCGTCAAGGCGGAGTGCTGGGTAGGCCATGCGGTCGACGCGGCTGGCGAAAGAGGCACGTTCGACACGACGGACCTCGGCCGCCTGGGGGGTGGCGGGCTTGAGCCGGTCGAAGGCGTCGAGCACGGGCAGCGGTCCCTGGGTCAGCAGTTCGCCCTTCCTGGCGTCGAGCCAGACGGTCGCGGCGGCCGGGTCGGGGCAGCAGGCGGTGGCCACGGCGGCAAGATGCTCGGCCGCATGGTAGAAATCGGAGACCTCGATCCGTTGATCGACGTACTCGTCGGCGAGGTTCCAGATCCAGGCAGCACCATCGGCCAGGATGAGGGCCGGGCGGAGGACCGCGAGGCTGCGGCGAGTGACGCTGCCCTCCCAGCGCTCGACCTCCAGCGCGCCACGTCGGGCGGCCTCCGTCGCGAGACGGGGGCCGAACTCGGCAGCCGTCTCGCGGGCCGCGACGTCGCTCGGCGCAACCAGCCGGTCACCATCCCAGCCGGCGACCATGCCGACTTTGACCTCATGCCAGCCATCCGTGAACTGGATCATGGCCCCATCGGCCTCCAGCACCAGCAGGCCGGGCGCCGGATCGAGTCGCCCGGCCGCCTCGCGCGTCCGCTGGGTCTGCCGGGTCGCCGCCGCCTCGGCCGTCCGGATCGCGGTCCCGACACGGATGCACTCCCGCCGGATCGTCTCCGAACCGACCACCAGCCCCGTCAGCTCGGCCAGCAGCTCGGCCGACTCCCGGTAGTCGGTCGTCGCCCCCAGCCGCACCAGCCACTCGACCAGACCGTTGCTCGATCGGCGCCGACTCGCGACCCCCAGCGTCGTCTCCACCACGCTCCACCCATGATGGCAGCGCTCACACGTGTACCACGGCCGCTCGATCACGATCGCCCCACACTGGGTCAGCACCTGTCGGGGGCGCTCCTGATGCGGCTTCACCCGCCGCCCACAGCTTGGACAGGCGGCGCTGGCCTCTCGCACGCGCGGCGCCAGCCCGCTCGTCGCCACCTCCACCACCGCTTCCAACACCTGCGGCAGCACCTGCTGCACACGCTCCAGCACCGCCGCTTCGTGCTGCTCCAGCCGACCATCGCGGCCTTCCTCACACCACCCAGCCAGACTCTCCGCCAACGTCGTCACGGCTGCTACGATTTGCTCGGGGATCGCTCGCGTCATCCTCGGGCCGTCCTCTCGGCCGCCGATGTTACGACCATCGGCGGCCTTTCCTCTGCTCCCGACACGGTACCCCTTCCACCAGATTTACAGAAGTGAGTCACACCCGGGCCATGACGGCGACTTTACAGGCCGTCACCGTCCGGGCTACCATGGCCCGCATACTACTTTGCATGCAAAATCGTGCGCGAGATAGGGTATGCAGATGCGAGCGTGTTGCTCCTGGCTGACGTTGCCCGTCGCGACGCTCGGGGTCCGGTCGTGGGCCGGGAGCCCGCCGTGACCTCGATCCATCCAGCCACCGCGTCGCTCGTCGAGTACGCCATCGGCAACACGCCCGCCACCCTGCCGCCAGAGCTCACGCGGGCTGGTCTGAACATCCTGTTGGACACCCTCGCCGCCACCATCGGGGCGCGGGCGCCCTGGCTGACGATCTCCGCGCCGCTCCTGCGCTACGCCGCGATCGAAGGCGGCGATCCCCGCGCCTCGATCTTCGGCTCTCCCCGAAAGACCGGGCCGGCCCTCGCAGCGCTGGTGAACGGCACGCTCGCCTATGCGCTCGACATCGAGAGCATCCACGGACCGAGCATCACCCATGCCGCCGCCGTGGTCGTCCCGGCCGCGCTGGTCGTGGCCGAGGCGAATGGTTGTAGCGGTGCTGACCTCCTGCGCGCCATCATCATCGGGCTGGACGCAGGGGGATTGCATAACCTTTTGTCAAGTATGGGCGGTGGCGTCGATACTGGGTCCTGCTCCGCAGGGAAGGGAGCGGGAGGGTACCGATGGCCGACCTGCCCCGGACGAGCATCAGTGAGCACTTCGGCGGGCTCACGGACCCGCGCCGTGAGCATCTGAAGGAGCACCGGCTGCTCGACATCGTGACGATCACGTTGTGCGCGGTGATCTGCGGCGCGGACGATGGGGTGCATGTGGCGACGTTCGGCCGGGCGAAGGAAGCGTGGCTGCGGACGTTCCTGGCACTGCCGGGCGGGATTCCGTCGCACGACACGTTCGGCCGCGTGTTCGCGCGGCTGGACCCGGACGAGTTCCGGCGGTGCTTCCTGGACTGGGTCGCCGCAGTCGTCGGCGTGCCGGGTAAGCAAGTGGTTGCCATCGACGGCAAGACGCTGCGGCGGTCCCACGACCGGCACCGCGGGACGAGCGCGTTGCATCTGGTCAGTGCCTGGGCGACGGCCAACGAGCCGGTGCTGGCCCAGGTGGCCGTGGACGCGAAGTCGAACGAGATCACGGCGATCCCGGCCCTGCTGCGGCTCCTCGACCTCAAGGACGCCACCGTCACCATCGATGCGATGGGCTGCCAGACCGCGATCGCCGCCCAGATCATCGAGCAGGGCGCCGACTACGTCCTGGCCCTCAAGGACAACCAGCCGACGCTGCACGAGCGGGTGCGCGCGGCATTCGCCGACGCCGACGCCGCGACGGGGACGCCGATGTGGTCCCCCACGACGTGACCGAGGCCCGGCACGACCGGCTCGAGCGACGGCGCTGCCGGGTCATCGGCGACCCGGCCTACCTCGCCTACATCGATCCGGACCGCCGCTGGGCCAACCTCGCCAGCGTCGTCTGCATCACCTCCACCCGATGCGCCGGCGGGACCACCACGACCGAGGAGCGCCACTACCTCTCCAGCCTCCCGCCTGCTGCGGCCCGCCTCGCCGCGACCATCCGCAGCCATTGGGGGATCGAGAGTGCGCCAAGAAGCGCAGAAGGAGGACATTCCACGAAGGAATCCTGCCAGGAGTGGGCAGTGTGGCTAGAGGGAGAGGCGTGGGGAGCCGAGGCAGCCCCGGGTCTGAAGCTCCCTCCACAACGTGGCGGCGGGAGCCCCTCTGCTCTCGGGCGCTGCTAGCCAGAGCGTGGTCATGGTCACGCAAGGAAGTGCCGTTTGAAGCGTCGTACCCAGGACCATCCGCGAACGAGAGGGCGAGGATGGAGGAACCGGAACGCGTGTCTTTTCGAGGCACGTGGAGAGCCTCTCCCCGAGGCAGGAGCGCAGCACTCCGAACACCCTGCGATCCCCGGTCCAAGCACGGCAGCGAGCCGCGCCAGGCGTATAGGCACGACCTACCACCACGTGAAGACGCTCCTTCTGCGAACTTGGGAACCAGCGGCGGCTCTCCCCCTGGGGAGCGGGTCAGCCTGCGACTAGCCCCGCCGCTGGGGCGGAGCCCCCGTAGTAGTCGGCGCTGGGGAAAGCCCAGCACAGGGCGAAGGGGCGCAGTTGGGTGACGGTGCGGGTCAGCGGCGAACGAAGCCGGAGGACGGATGTATGAGCCGGACGGTGATGGCCCAAAAGCAGCAGACCCTGGCGATCACGCGACGCACCCATCCACAGGTTTACCAACCTGTACAGTCTGCTGCACCGGGACTCGTGGATGCGTTGCGCGTCCGAGGCGGTTCCGACCCGGCCGGGAAGCTCGACGGCGGGAGTCGATGGCCAGACCCGTCAGGCCTTCCGGGACCACTTCGAGGAGCACAGTGCCTCCCTCGTCGCGGACCTGAAGCGTCGGACGTATCAGCCAGCGCCCGTCCGGCGGGTGTACATCCCGAAGCCGAACGGCAAACGGCGGCCGCTGGGCATCGCGACGCTCCGCGACCGCATCGTGCAAGAGGCCCTGCGGGCGATCCTGGACCCGATCTTCGAATCGGACTTCCGGCCGCACTCGTACGGGTTTCGCAAGGGTCGCTGTACCATGGGCGCCATCGCGGTCATGATGCCCTTGTTCAACACGAGTCGTAAGCACTACTACGTCATTGAGGGCGACATCAAAGGCTACTTGGAGCCATCGTCACACTGCCCCCATGCTGCCGGCGAGCGGGGCGAACAGATCAGCCATGGCCTGCATCTCCTGGGGCACCTCGATCCGGAGGCCCGGTTGGCGCCCTCGATGGACGTGGACGGCGCGCAACTGGCCGCGCTTGACACGCTGCAAGACGGTCTGGCGGGAGACGCCCAACGCCTTCATGGCCGCGCGCATCGGCAGCCAGCCGGGCGGGGCATCCTCGATGAAGCGGGCGCGGAGCTCGTCGGTCAGGCGGATCTGCCAGGGCGCGCCCGGCGTGAGCTGCTCGCCAGCCAGGAAGCCATCCTGTAGCCAGCGGTGGAGGGTGGAGGGCGCCACCTCTAACTGACGGGCGGCCTCGGTGATCGTCACCAGCTCGCCCGCTGGTGGTGTGGCCGGCGGCTGGTAACGCGGGATGCCCCAGTGGGTGCGCAGGCTGCTGACGATCGAGGCGGTGAAGCGCTCGCCACGGGCGCTGCGCCGACCCTGCCGGTTGAGGATGCCGGCGATCACGGCATCCGGGTAGTGGGCGGCGAGCCGACGGAGCAGCGCCAGGGTCTCCTCGTCGGTGCGGAGCGGCTGGTAGGCAGAGCGTGGCAGAGGAACCGCCAGCTCCGTCAGCGCGCCGCCGCGCCAGCGCAGCGTCAACCGCGCCTGCTCCGCTGGACGATCGACCTGCACGATCACCTCGTCGAGCAGGGTGCGCAGCAGCTCCTTGCGGTCGCGGTCATTGGTGGAGGGTGCGGTCCAGACGCGCTCCAGATCGTTCCCCAGGCGCTCGATGAGCACGCGCTCCTCGGAGCTTACCCCGCGCGGTCGGCGCTGTTCGTCCGCGGCGAGCTCCGCCTCGGCTGCCGCCAGCGCTTGCAGGCGTTGCTCCCACTCCCGTTCGAGCCCGCGAGCGACCAATCGGTGCTCAGGATCGACGGCGCGGTAGCGTCGTTCGGCACGGACTGCCTCGTACCGTGCCCGCTCGATGGCCTGGCGTCGTTGGGTCAGCGCCGCGTCATGGTCGGCCTCCAGGCGCTCGGCCGCTGCCAGGGCGGCCTGGAGCCCGGCCGGCGTGCAGGTGGCGAGGAACGTCGTGGCGACGGCAGCGTCGATCTGCTGGCCGCCAACACGCAGGCAGGCGGTGCCTCGCCCGTTGACCAGCGCACCCGCCGCGCAGTAGTAGGCGGGCGTCGCGTTCCGCCCGTGGTAGGAGACGCGCAAGCGACGACCGCACCGTCCACAGACGGCCAGCCCCTGGAGCAGGGCGGCGCCTTCGCGGACGGCGCCGCCCTGCTCCAGGGGCTGGCCGTGGTCGCGTGTTGGCGCCGATCCGCTCCTGGTTGGCCAGGTAGGTCTCCCAGGTGATGAAGCCGGGATGGTGGTGTGGGATCAGGACCGCCCACTCGGCGCGCGGCAACCGGCGGGTCCGCTGGCGGACTCGGCCGGTCTCGTCGACGTACCGTTCCTGGCGCGTCTTGCCGTAGGCGTAGGCGCCGGCGTAGCCGGGGTTGGTGAGGACGTGGTGGACCGCGAGGTAGCTGGGCGGCAGCCACTGGATCGGCTCGGTCGCGAGCCGCTGGAACGGGAACTGCAGGCCCTCCGAGCGGAGCCAGAGCCAGACCCGCCGAACCGAGCCCAGCTCGGCGAAGCGCTCGAAGACGGTCCGAATGGCGTGGGTGATCGCCTCGTCCGGATGGAAACGGATCTCGCCGTCCTCGTCGCCCCAAAGCAGCCCGACCGGCAAGCCACGGCGCAGCTCGCCGCGCGCGGCCTTGTGGCGGATGCCGCCGTCCAGACGAGCGCGCAGGACGTGGAGTTCGGCCTCGCTCATGGTGCCCTTCAATCCCAGCACCAGCCGATCGTTGAACACGCTCGGGTCATAGACGCCATCCTCGTCGGCCAGCAACGTACCGGTCAGACCGCACAGGTCGAGCAGCCGGTACCAATCAGCATTGTTGCGTGCCAGGCGCGAGACCTCAAGCCCCAGGACGATGCCGACGTGACCGAGGGCGACCTCGGCGGTCAGGTGGGCGAAGCCCAGGCGCTCGGCGGTGCCGTTGGCGGAGCGTCCGAGATCCTCGTCGATCACCTGCACTTGAGGCGGGGGCCAGCCAAGCGCCTGGGCCCGGGCCACGAGCTGGTACTGGCGGGTCGTGGACTCTGGATTGCGCTCGAGCTGGGTCGGGCTCGATTGGCGGACGTAGACCACGGCCGTGCGCTGGCGCTGGGCCGCGCTGATCCTGGCGTGCTCCATCAGGGACGACCTCCCAGGTCGGCGACGAGGTCGGCGACGAGGTCGGCGACGGCGACCGGCTCATCGCATGAGGGACAGAGCCCGCCGGGCCCGACCCGCTGGCAGAACACGCCGCACTCGGGACAGCGCTGGGTCCCGAGGTAGCGCGTCTCACACGTGGGGCACTGATAGATCGTCCCCTCGCGGCGTGATCGCTGGGGCGGCAGCACCACCGCTGGGACATGCGCCTGCTGGCGGCGGCGATACGCGGCCTGGCGGCACGCGGCCGAACAGACGCGCTGGCGTCCGACTGGCACGAAGGGGCGGGTACAGACCGGGCACGTGGTCGTCACGCCATCGTCACGCGACGGGCTCGTCGTCGGTCGCGGCATCGGGGCACTCCTCCTCATGAACGGCATGCACGGTGGCCTGGGCCATCAGCCGGGCCAGGGCTGCGACGGCGGCGAGCTGGTCCTCGGCTGGGAACACGTCCCAGAGCGACGCTGGGGACGTCGGGATCTCCCCGAGGTCCAGCGGCAACTGCCGGCTGCGCATCGGCATCCTCCTGGGCAGCGATGCGCCCATCATCCGCTTGCGGCGGGAGGCAGCGAAGCAGCCCGGCGACGATACGGCCGGCCTGCAGGAGATCGGCGAGCGTGCCGAGCGTCGCCGGGGCTGGCGCCTCCGTGGACGGACCAGGTGCCAGGTCAGTCCAGCCGGACGGGATCAGCGAGCGGGAGCCATCCGGGAGCAGGAGGAGGAGATCGAGCGTCCCCTGCCGCCGCGTCCAGCCGAGTACTGAGAGGGCCTGACCTTCAAGCGGGTGGTGCGGTCGGACGACGGTGACGGTGGCCGGGAAACCCTCGAGGTGGGTAGTGTGACGCCGGGTCGTTCGATACGGTTCAGCATCGGAAGCTTGTGAGTCTCCTGAAGCGACGGATCGCGGACAAGGACCTCATCGCGCTCATCTGGCGGTTTCTCAAAGCCGGGGTGATGGAGAACGGGCTCTTCGCCCGCTCTGAGGCCGGTGTCCCCCAGGGCGCTGGCGTCTCACCGCTCCTCGCCAACGTCTACCTCCACGAGTTTGACGTCTGGGCCGAGCGGCAGCGGGACCTCACACCATACGAACGGGAACGGAGACGCGCAGCGGGCGGCGGCAATTACAGACTGATTCGGTACGCCGATGATTTCTGCGTCGTGAGCAACGACGGGATTGCCGGTGTTCGGGCTGCCAAGGCGGCGATCACGCGCTTCCTGGCCGACGAGCTGTACCTGGAGCTTTCGGACGAAAAGACGACCATCACGCACGTCAACGACGGCTTCGACTTCCTGGGCTTCCACATCCAGCGAGGCCGACCGGAAGGACGCTGGGTGGTCCATCTTCGACCGACGGCAGCGGGAACAGTGCGAGTCAAAGCGAAGATCAAAACCCTGACGACCAGAGCGTGGGCCTGGATGAAAGAGTACACGCGGTTGACGACGTTGAACGCGCTGGTCCGTGGGTGGGCCGAGTACTATCGGCACACCAGCCTCCAGCACGACATCAAGGCCGTCACCGACTACACCTGGCATCGCTATCTTCGGTGGCTTCGCAAGAAGCACCCGACGAGCGGCCCCCGGACTCTCATCCAGCGCAAGACCCGCCGCATCCATGGGCAACGACGCTGGACCGCCCAGATCCGTCAGAGCGGCACGACGCTCGAGACGTATCAATGGCTTGGCACCTCGCAGGAGCTACGACGCGGACGGTACCGGCAGAAAGGCCGGTTGGGCTTCGCTCATCCGTACCTAGACACGGGTACCGCCCCAGTGCCGGACTACCCCCTGGGGGAAACCGGTCCTGACGAGCGGCTCTTCACGCTGACCATGGGCCTCCCGAGCGCGAGCGCGACACGTCGGGAGCCACAGAACATGGCCACGCGTGAACTCAGGGTGAAGATCCGGGATCGGTTCCGCTGCGTGCGGTGTGGCGCCCGGGGTTCGCTCCAGGTTCACCATCGCCACGGCACCGTCTCTCACCACATCGATGACCTGGAATCGCTCTGCGTCGCCTGCCACCAGGCTGAGCACTACGGTCGCCACGATGCGAACCCAAGGGAGAGCCGGGTGCGGTTAACGTCGCACGCCCGGTTTGGAGAGGAGGATGGGGAAGACCGCGGCGGCTAACCGCTGTATGGCGTTCCCGTCCTCACTCTACACCGCCTGCACTGGGTCTTGGATGTCGCCTTCCGCGAGGATGCCAGCACCGTCCGCCTCGGACACGGCCCCAAGAACCTCGCCATCATCCGCCACTTCGCCCTCAACCTGCTCCGTCAGGAGACCTCTCGCTGCTCCAGCATCGCCACCAAACGCCTTTGCGCCGCCCTCGACGAGGCCTGTCTCCGCTCAGTCCTCAACGGTTTGAGCGCCTGATCGAGTGATGCAATCGCCCTGGCAGTCCGTCCTTTAGCCTGTCCAGGCCGGCGAGGGTCGGACCAAGCAGCGGGCTATCGTGACGGTTGGCTCCGGCCGACACGATGTGCAGCGGGATGCCGGTCCCATCGGTCACCACCGAGCGCTTCACTCCTTGCTTGCCACGGTCCACCGGGGAGCGTCGGGCCGCCTCGCCTCCTGGTGACTTCGTGAGACAGCCATCCACCGCCAGTTCGTCCAGGTCCACGCCGATCATGCGATCGTACGCCTGAAGCGCCAGCGTCTGGACCTGTTCGGCCAGTCCAGCAGTTGCCCACTCCTGGACACGCCGCCGAATGGTTCGGTCCGAGCAGCCGGGACTCGCGATCCGCTCGTAGCCCGAGCCGTGCACCAGCGCGGCGATCACGTGCGCAAAGACCACCCGATCCGAGATCCGTGGCCGATGACAGCCGAGTGGGTGGGTCGGCGACACTTTCGGGTGCGCTGGCAGCAGCGCTGAGAACTGGACCCAGAGCGGCTCCAACAGGCATGCTGGAAGGACAGGCACGGACTCCTCCTCGACCGGAGATGGCTTGCACCTCTACTGTCGCCGGAGTCCGTGCCTGTATGCTCCTTCTGTCTACCTATTGCCGAGCGCTCTTAGCGGCCGAGCAGCGCCTTGATCGTCTCGTCGTTATCGTGTAGACGCTCCAGCAACGCATCCGGATGAAAGGTGGCAAGCTCCTCAGCCGGATGTGGCCCCGTCGCAACGGCGACGGCCCGGGCGCCGCCCGCTCGGGCACACGCGATGTCACGCGGCGAGTCTCCGATGACGACGATGTCTGCGGCGATCATCGCCGGATCGAGCAGGCGCTGCGCCTTCTCCAGCGCCACCGGCACCAGGCAGAGGCGGTCGCGGTTGTCGCTGCCGAACGCCCCGAGTGCGAAGTCCAGGCGCGTGTCCAGGCCGGCCGCGCTCACCTTGAGCCGGGCCGCCGGCTCATAGTTGCCCGTCAGCAGCGACTGCGCCACCCCACGCGCGTGCAGCCGCTCGATCGTCTCGCGGACGCCGTCCAGGACCTCCAGGTCCGCCGCCAGCGACGCCCGCGCCTCCTCCAACCCGGCGAGGTACGCATCCCGGAAGGCGTCCAGGTGGGCCAGGGCTGACTCCTCGGTCCAGCCGTGCAGCGCCACCGTCTCCAGCGTCAACTGCGGATCGGTCATGCCCCCGCCGGCGACGCGTCGGATCTCGCCCTCGATCCCGTACACCGAGCGCAGCGCCGTGGAGCGTGCATGGCGAATGGCGCCGCGCGAATTCATCAGCGTCCCGTCGACATCCCACAGGACGAGGTGCATCCCCTCTTCCTCCTCGTGCGCGAGGCTCACGCGTTCGTACAGCGCCGACCACTCGCCTTGCCGATCTCTTCCTCCTCGTGCGCGAGGCTCACGCTGTTGGCCCCGCCCCAGCGTGACGGGGCGGGGCCAACAGCGGGATTGGTGCCTCAGACGGCGGCACCGACCTTCTGCAGGCGGGGCAGCACCGCCGACTTGAACGACGACACCGCGTCCATGACTGCCCGCTCGATCGGGATGCGCTCGATGCTCGACGCCCCGACGAAGCCGACGGCGTCCGTCATCTCGTACAGCTTCGTCACGTTCTCCGGAACGTCATACGGGCCGCCGTGCGCCAGCAGGATGGCGTCCGGGTTCTCTTGCCTGGTCACCTCGAAGATCGCCTGGCAATGGTCGGCGGCCTGCTGCAGCGACGGCGCCCCGGAGGTCGAGCGGCCGGACAGCCCGCCCGTCGTCCAGCCGGCATGCGCGATCTGCACGTCCACGCCGGCCGCGGCCAGCCGCCGCGCCGCCTCGACGTTGTAGGCGTACGCCGTGGTGAAGAAGTCCTGGCTGCGCGCCAGCTTGATCAGCTCCACCTCGCGTGAGAACCCGAGGCCGACGTCCTCGCGCATCGTGCCACGCGTGTCCAGCACCTGCCCGAGGCCCGGGAAGTTGATCAGCCCATTGAAGCCCTTGGTGCGGAACTTGTCCAGCAGGCGCTGCAGGCTCATGCACGTCGGGTCCTGCGCCTCGATGCCGACGACGATCGGGGTGTTGTTTACCACGTTCTCGATCTCGTCGAACATCTCCAGGGTGACCGTGTTCGAGTGGCCGATCTGCGTCGTCGGCAGGCCCATGATCCGCGAGCGGCCGGTGCTGTACACCACGATGAAGTCGGCGCCACCCAACTCGGCCGCCTTCGCCACGATGCCGGCGCTGCACCCCGCCCCGACGATCGGCTTGCCGGCCGCGACGCTGGCGTGCAGCCGATCGAGGATCTCGGTCCTGGTGAACGAGTGATCAAGCGTCATCGCTGCTGCCCCTTCAGTGCTCGCTGCGCCTCAGACGCGGCGAGCGGAACGGCGATCCTGGCCACCAAGCCAGCATCGCGAGCTGAATGCCGATCACGAGAGAGCGGGCGACAATCAGGCCATTGCCACCCCCGCCGCCCGGGCCGAGGCCATCAGATGCACCAGGCGCTCGACCGCTGTCGCCGCGAAATCCGGATCGTTGACGTGCAGGTCCACCTCGATCACCGGTATCCGGTCGCCGATCGAGCTGCGCACGCCCTCGACGAACGCGCGGTCGGCGGCCGGATCCCAGAACACCCGGCCCTCATGGTCGTAGTCCGAATAGCCGCGCATCGGGATCAGCACCACGGCCGGCCCGGCCGAGCGACCGACTCGCTCGCCAACCTGCCCACCCAGGATGATGTTCTCCTCGGCGGTCGTCCGCATGAGCGCGGTGGTCGGCGTGTGGAAGTAGAACAGGCGATCCTTGTACTGGGACGGGATCTGCTCGACCGACCGGAAGTTCACGAAGTCCATCGCACCGGGGATGACGACCTGTGGGATGCCCATGCGCGCCGCCGCCTCCAGCCGGTGCGGCCCGGCCGTGGCCGATCCCCCGCAAAGCTCGTCCGCCAGCTCGGAGGTGGTGAGATCCAGCACCGCCTGGACCGTCCCCTGGTCGATCAGCTCCTCCAGGCTCATCCCCCCCGTCCCCGTGGCCGGGAAGACCACCACCTCGAAGCCGTGCTCCAGCAAGATCTCGCGGCAGCGCATCGCCGCCGGCGTCGTCACCCCGAACGAGGTCACCGCCACCACCGGCCGGGCCAGCGGCTCGACGTACTCCTGCTCGACCATGCCGCTGATCGCGCCGGCCGCGTTGCTCAGGATGCGTCGCAGCACCGGGTTGAGCCCGAGAATGTCCGTGACGGCGTACACGACCGTCACATCCTTCCGCGCGAACACCGTTCGATAGTCAATCGCCGAGCGCACGGTGACCATCATCTTCGGGATGCCCAGCGGGAGCGCCACCAGCGCTGGATTGGCGATCGAGCTACCGGTGCCGCCGCCGATGGTGAGCAGGCCGTCGAGCCTACCCTCGGCGTGCAGCCGCGTGACGACAACAGCCGCGCCCTGCCCCATCACGCCGGCCGCCCGCCCACGGTCACGGGCTTCGGCCAGCGCGATCACATCCTCGCCGGCCGCCTCCGCTACCTCGGCGCGGGACACGTCGGCGGCGAAGGCCGGGGCTCCCCGGACGCCGGTGTCCACCACCAGCGTCCGCAGCCCGCGCCCCTCAATCGTGTCTTTGACGAAACGCGTCTCCTCACCCTTCGTGTCGAGCGTGGCCAGGAGGACCACGGTCTTGCCACCCTGCACCATCCCCCTCCCTTCCCCAACCGCCGGTTGGCCCGTCCCACGCCATGCGAAGGCCTCGCGCCATGGCCGGTCCATCCCAGACCCCTGCGCAACGCCCGCTGTCACGGCCACCGTCGCCGAGCTTGTACCAGACAATAGTCACACAATGTCTGGTGTCCCCCACTGTACAACGTTGGAAGCGTGCTATACAATACCCTCTCGTGGCCAGCCGCCGAGCCTGTGGCGTCGGCAAGGGCCGCAATCCGGAGCACGACGGTGTGCGATGCCGTCTGCCGTTCCGGGCGCCGAAGCGTGTGCCGAGGGTGGCGCCGCTCCAGGCCAATCACCGGAGATGGGGACCGTCATGACGAGTGAAGCGACGAGCCTGCAGTCGATTCCGTGGACCACACTGGGGCGCACCGGCATCCGGACAACCAAGCTCGCGCTCGGGACGTTCGGGTGGGGCAAGGTCGGGCCGGCCATCGCGCGTGTCGAGAACGAGCGAGCGCTCGTCGAGGTGCTCCGCACGGCGTTCGAGGCCGGCATCCGCTACGTGGACACCGCCGACCAGTACCAGAATGAGGACGATCTCGGTCGCCTGATGCCGGAAGCGAACCCGCCCGCCGACCTGACGATCGCCACCAAGTTCGGGCGCGGTGAGTTCACGGCGGACGCGTTCCGCGCCCACGCCGAGCGGAGCCTCAAGGCGCTGCGCCTGGAGAAACTGCCGCTGTTCTTCGTGCACGACCCACGCGGCGAGGAGCACATGCGGCAGGTTCTCGGGCCGGGCGGTGCGCTCGAAGGGCTGCGCAAGCTCCAGTCGGAGGGCCTGGTCGGGCACATCGGCATCGCCACCCAGACGATCGTGCCGCTGCAGATCGCGGTGGAGTCCGGCGAGTTCGACGTGATCCAGTTCCCGCGCCTCTACACGCTGCTGCTGCGCGTGGCGAAGACGTCAGGGCTGCTGGCGAAGGCGAAGGCCAAGAACCTGGGCACGGTCCTGGCGGCGCCGTTCGCCGGCAACATCCTGGCGACGGGCGCCGTGGAGAACGCGGTGTACTCCTACCAGCCGGCCATCCCGGAAGTGATCGATGCGGTTCGAAAGATGGAGGCTCGTTGCGCCGAGCTCGGCACCCGCCTGCCGGTGGCGGCCTGTGCGTTCGCCTATACCGAGCCACTGCTGGACATGACGATCATCGGGATGGCGCGCCCGCACGAGGTCGCCTGGAACGTCGCGCCGTTCGGGGCCAACCTGACCCGTGAACAGCTTGACTCGATCGCCGACGCCGGTGCCATCGACTCGGATTTGCTGGGCGGCCCGGATTTCGTGGGCTCGCGACCGGCCGACCGCCCGGTCGTGCGCTGACGACGTCGCCGGAGAGCAGGGGCGGGGGTCTAGGTGGCTGCGCTCCTGCCCCTGCTCTCCGCCTGGCGACCGCACCCGCCGACGTGCCCGGAGAAGGAACCCGCCCGCCGATTCAGACGCCGATTGGGACCGGCACCAGGTCCACGGTCAGTGCGGCCGACGCCAGAATCTCCCCGGCCTGGCGTGCCTCTTCAAGCGTGACCCAGCTGATACTGAGCCGGACCGCGTTGGCGTGGCCGGGCCGGATGTAGAACGGCTCGCCGCTGGACACGAGCACCCCAAGCTCGGCGGCGTCATGGATGAAGTCCAGCAGATTGGAGCCTTCCGGGAGCCGGAGCCACACGTTCACGCCGTCTGCCGACGGAGCCACGCTGCCGGCCGGCAAGCGGGCGGCCAGGGCATCTGAGACGGCGGCGCGGCGCTCGGCGTATGAGTCACGCGCGCGTGAGAACACGACCTCGAGCTCCGGGTCGTTCAGGGCGGCTGCCAGAGCCCGCTGAGTCATGTGCGGGCTCCAGCCGTCCGTGACCAGTTTGGCGTCCCGGAGCTGCGCCCGCAGCCGGGCACGGGCCGCCACCAGCGTCATCCGCAAGTCTGGCCCCATCGCCTTGGAGAACGAGCGCGCATAGATCACCCGCTCGTCCAGGCGCGGATCGGCCAGCAGCGAACCAGGTACATGGTTCGAGATGCCGGCGAAGTGGTCGTCCTCGAGGATCAGGGCGGCCGGGTGGCTCGCGAGCACGTCGGCCAACGCCGCCCGCCTAGCTGACGTCCAGGACGCGCCGGTTGGATTGTGCGCGCGCGGCGTGAGCACGACGACGTTGGCGCCCTGCTTCAACACCGCATCCAGCGACTCGGGGATGGCGCCCTCCGCGTCAACCCCCACGCCCACCAGCCGATGTCCCAGGCTCTCCACCGTGTCGTACATGGTGTAGTGGCCCGGCTCCTCGACACCCACGATCAGCTCGCTGGTACCCAGCACACCTGGGGCTACCCGCAAGGTCAGCGTCAAAACCTGGCGGATCGAACTCATGACGACCAGATCGTCGGCAAGCACCGGCACGCCATCCCGCTCCAGGTGCGGCAGGACGGCCTGCACCAGATCCGGGTGCGGCTCCGGGCCGGTGTACTGCAAGTCCTCTGCTCGAAGCTGCTCGGCCACGCGGACATAGGCCCGCTTCAGCACTTCGACCGGCAGCAGCACCGGATCCGGCCAGCTCGCGGTGCAGACCAGCGCTTCGGGGCTCAGCGCCCGTAGTCGGTCGCTGAAGCGTAGCGCCCGCCGGCGCCAGGAGGCCGCCAGCAGCGAGCGGCTGTTCTCGGACGCCCGCCGTGGCATGTCCCTGATGGTCCGGGCATCGCCGATCGTGGCCGGAGATGGAGCAACCGCCGTGTCAGCCGGCTCGGTGACGAACGTGCCGCGCCCGACCTGGGCGCTGACCCGGCCGCGACGCGCCAGCAGGCTGTATGCCACGGCCACCGAAGCGCCGCTGACGTCAAGTTGCCGGGCGAGCGCTCGAACCGTCGGCAGCCGGTCACCCACACCAAAGTCGCCCCGATCGATGGCGGCCTCTATCGCGGCGGCGATCTGCTCGTAGCGTGGCGTCCCGTCGGGCGAGGTCAGCAGATGCTTCGGCTCGAATGTCCAGACCATGTCCAGCCTATGTTTGTGTTCACGGCATCATAGCAGATCAATTGCGGCCTGGAGACATCCGGGTATCCTGGCGTTTCGGGTTCTTGATGCCGCGATGGGAGTCGCGACCATCGCCTGTCGTTGCGCGCCCCGCTAGCGCACGCTGCCTGCCTGGCAGCGCTCGGAGCAGCCATGACCAGCAAGGCCAAGCGTATCGTCCGGCACCCGTCAGGGTACCGGACGTTTCCTGCATGAGCGACGTGATCGCTGCCGCTCGTCTGTGGCTCGCAGGTTTTTCCCATGCCGTGCTCCCCTCATCCGTCCCATCGGAGACCCCGCCACGGCGGCCAATTGAGCGCATCTCGCCGCCTCAGCCAGCCCGTCGCGCGCCCACCTGTCTGGCATTGTACGGAAATGTCTATATTGACAACCGTTGGGCGTTCGCGTATTGTAGTGTTCAATCTCGCGCGAACCCGAGGGTGGAGGGTGAACAGGTACGGCGTCGTACCGCGCACGCGCCGAATGTGCGGCGTCTCTGGTCCGTTGTCCAGCGTCGGTGGCGCGAGTGTTCGACTCCGGTATGGCAGCGCCCTGCCGGATGGGATAGAGGGGTGGATGGAGCGTGGCCGGCCTGGCTTCGGCGAGCCAGGGAGGCCAGTCGTCGCGAGCAAGCGGCGGCGGGCCTGCCCATCGACGGTCATTGACCCGTACTGCACGGCGCGTCCACGGTCGCGGTGAGCCGCCAGCAGCCTGGGGAGCAACGTCGTTCGGAAATCGGCAAGCGACCCGCCCATGGAGGGGATACCAGCATGGCGCGACAAGCTTTCTCACGGCGTAGCTTCATGGCCGGACTCGCCGGCATCAGCGGAGCGGTGGTGCTCGCGGCGTGCAGCCAGCCGCCGGCAGCGCCGGCCAAGCCGGCCGAGTCGAAGCCGGCCGACGCTGCCAAGCCAGCCGCTCCGGCCGCCCCTGCTCAGCAGACGGCCGCTGCTGCTAAGCCGGCGGCGCCCACCCAGAGCAAGGTAACGGTTCGCCTCCACGAGCGTGCGAACAACGTCGTCCAGGGGGGTGCCCAGTACGAGCTGTTCAAGCCCGGCGGTCACCTCGACAAGTTCAAGGAGGCGAACCCGAACGTCGAGGTCGTGGTCGAGCCGCTGCCGCCGGGAACGGCCGAGTACGGGCCGAAGCTGCTGTCACTGCACATGGGCGGCACGATCGGCGACGTGGTGTACGGCGCGGTCGGGTCGGGCTCGTTCCAGTACGTCGCCGCCAACGAGATGGTCTATCCGCTCGACGACTTCGTGAAGGGTGAGAACTTCGACCTGAAGCAGTACCTTCCGAACATGGTGGACGCGCTGCGGGTCAGTGACAAGGGCATCGGCTCAGGCCCGCTCTATGGTCTGCCGCTGCTGGTGCACGCTCGCGACACGGTGCTGTTCTACAACAAGGCGATGTTCGATCAGGCTGGTGTGAAGTACCCAGATGGCGACACGATGAGCTTGGAAGATCTGACCCAGATCGCCAAGGGGCTGGTCAAGAAGTCGTCTGACGGCCGGGTCGAGCAGTACGGCCTCATTCCGGTTTCGGATGGCACGGGCTCACGGGGCTATCTCCAGTTCGTCTGCATGGTGCGGGCGTTCGGCGGTGAACTGATCTCCGAGGACGGGAAGAAGGCACTGTTCAACTCGCCGGAAGCGAAGGCGACCTGGAAGTACTTCTGGGACCTCCAGTACACCCACGAGGTGATGCCACCGCTCTCGGCCGGCCAGGCCGTCGAGGTATTCATGAGCGGGCGTGTCGCCATGACGACCAGCGCTGGCAATGTGGCGTACACGTTCGACCAGAAGAAGGACCTGAACTACGGCGTCACCCCGATGCCCAAGGGCCCGAGCGGCAAGCGCGGCAGCATGTACATGGGCGATGCCTACCTGATCCCGTCGCTCTCGAAGCAGAAGGAAGCCGGCTGGAACCTCCTGAAGTGGATGACCAACAAGGAGTCTGGCGTCTCGATGTGCGGGATCGGCCTCTGTGGCGCCCGCCAGGACGTCTACGACGATCCGCGCGTCAAGTCGAACGAGCGGCAGGCGCTGTTCAACCGGCTGGTGGCGGAGGCGCTGCCGTTCCGCGGCCCGGCCAACCTGCGCCAGGTCGAGGTCAACGACGTGACTCATCAGGTGACGTCCGCCCTCTGGACTGGGAACGCGAAGGCCGACGATGCGTTCGCGAATGATGCCAACGCCAAGATCCAGCAGGTACTGGACCGACCACGACTGTAGCTCTCGCTTCACGGTTGCAAGGGCGGCTCCATCAGGGGCCGCCCCTGCGCAGCCACGCGGCGCGTCCGTCGTCGCCGCTGGAAAGGAACGGGCCACCTGGGCCGCACCATGACTGCTGTCTCGCACCAGCCCGTCCGGCCACGCGCCGGGCGCCTGCTGAACCTGCAACGCCGCGAGGCGCTGACCGGGCTTCTGTGGGTCTCGCCCTGGCTGGTCGGATTCGCGGCCTTCACCGTCATCCCGATGGTGGCGTCGCTCGCGATGTCGTTCACGCGCTTCCGGCCGAGCCGGGCGACAGAGTTTGTCGGGTTCGCCAACTACGTGCGGGCGTTCACCGAAGACCCGCTGTTCTGGCCCTCCCTGACGCGCACCTTCTACTACGCCGGGTTGACGGTGCCGCTGGTGATCGTCGGGGCCCTCGCCGTCGCGATGCTGATGAATCAGCAACTGAAGATGACGTCCGTCCTGCGGACGCTGATGTTCCTCCCATTCCTGACGCCGGTCATCGCCTCGGCGCTGCTGTGGCGCTGGATGTTCCAGCCGGACTGGGGGCCGATCAACGACCTGCTCTGGCGGCTGTTCCGGATCGAGGGGCCGCAGTGGATCTACAGCGAGGCGATGGTGATCCCGTCGCTGGCGCTGGTGGCGCTGTGGGCGGGGATTGGCGGCAGCCGGATGATCATCTTCCTGGCCGGACTCCAGAACGTCCCGACCGAGCTGTACGAGGCGGCCGCCATCGACGGCGCCGGCCGTTGGAGCCGCTTCTGGAACGTCACCATCCCGATGCTCTCGCCGACGATCTTCCTCAACCTGATCCTGGCGATCATTGGCAGCTTCGCCTCCTTCGAGTTCGCGTACATCGCCACGGAGGGCGGGCCGAACTTCGCGAGCTGGTTCTTCGCCCTCCACATCTGGTCCAACGCCTTCCGGTACTACGACATGGGATACGGCACCGCGCTGGCCTGGGTGATGTTCGTGATCGTGGCCCTCCTGACCTGGGCGCAGTTCGCACTCGCGAAGCGCTGGGTCTACTACGCAGCGGAGAACGAGTGATGGTCGTGGTCACCGATCGCGCGGCCGGGCCCGCGGCCGGCGTGCGCGGCACGGCGACGAGCCGCGTCCGGGTCGATCGGCTGGTGCTGTATGTCATCGCCATCGCGCTCGTCGTGGCGCTGACCTGGCCGTTCTTCTGGGCCGTCTCCAGCTCGCTGAAGGACGCCGGCGAGATCTACATCCGGCCGCCCAGGTGGATCCCGGACGAGCCCCGCTTCTTCAACTACGTCGAGGTCTGGCAGGTCGTCCCGTTCGGGCGTTTCCTCTGGAACAGCGTCCTGGTGACGGTCCTGTCGATGGTTGGGCAGGTGCTGTCGTCCACGGCGGTGGCGTACGGGTTTGCGCGGTTCCGCTTCCCGGGACGGGGCCTGCTCTTCGGGCTGGCACTTGCCACCCTGATGCTGCCCCGCGAGGTCACCATCATCCCGCTCTACCTGATGTTCCGCGAGATTGGCTGGATCGACACCCTCTATCCGCTCTGGGTGCCGTACTGGTTCGCGGCCGGGGCCGGCGCCTTCACGATCTTCCTGATGCGCCAGTTCTTCATGACGATCCCGTACGAGTACGACCAGGCCGCCCAGTTGGACGGCGCGTCGAGCTGGTGGATCTTCTGGCGCATCATCCTGCCGCTGGCGAAGCCTGCCCTGGCGACGGCGATCATCTTCGCCTTCCTGGCCCACTGGAACGACTTCTGGGGACCGCTGATCTTCCTGAACAGCCCGGAGAACTTCACCCTGCCGCTCGGGCTGCGCTGGCTCCAGTCCACCCCGGCCGACCTCGGCCGCCCGAAGGAGCACCTGCTGCTGGCTGCCGCGATCATGGCGACCATGCCGATCCTGACGATCTACTTCTGCGCCCAGAAGTACTTCGTGCAGGGCATCGTGATGTCGGGGATCAAGGGATGAGCCAGAGGACGATCCGGCGCATCGCGGTCCTGGCCACTCTCGACACGAAGGCCCAGGAGGCGCGGTTCGTCGCAGACTGCATCCGTCGGCGCGGGCACGAGCCGTGGCTGGTGGACCTGGGCATCGCCGGGGAGCCGGCCTTCGCAGGGGACACCCCGCGCGAGGCGGTCGCCGAGGCGGCCGGCACGACGGTCGCCGCGATCGGTGCGCTCCAGCGCGCCGAGGCGATGGAGGCGGCAGCGGTCGGCGCCGCCCGGCTGGTGCAGGCGATGGTTGGGCGGGGCGAGGTCCAGACCGTCCTCGGGATCGGCGGCGGGACCGGGACCTGGCTGGGGACGACGGTGATGCGTGCGCTGCCGCTCGGGTTCCCGAAGCTGATGGTGTCTACCCTGGGAAGCCGCGACGGCACCACCGACATCATGGTGATGCCGAGCGTGGCCGACGTCTCAGGGGTGAACCGACTGCTCGGGCCGATCCTCGCCAACGCCGCCTGCGCCGCCTGCGGCATGGCTGAGGGCACCGACGTCGAGCTCGACACCTCCCGCCCGACCATCGCCCTGACGATGTTCGGCGTCACCACGCGCGGCGGCACGCTGGTCCGCCAGTTCCTGGAGGCGGCCGGCTGCGAGGTGGTGGTGTTCCACGCCAACGGCACCGGCGGCCGGACGATGGAGGACCTGGTGGCGCGGGGGGCGTTCGCGGGGGTGCTGGACTGGACCACCAGCGAGGTCACGGACGAGATCGCCGGCGGCATCTGCACGGCCGGCCCGGACCGGCTGGAGGCGGCCGCTGCGCACGGCGTCCCGCAGGTGGTGGTGCCCGGCGCCGTGGACGTCATCAACATTCACGGCGCTATCCCGCGCCGCTTCGCAAGGCGGACCTCCCACATGCACCTGCCGAACGTGCCGCTGATCCGGACCTCCGTGCGCGAGAGCCGTGAGATCGGCGCATTCATCGCCCGCAAGCTGAACGCCGCGCGCGGCCCGGTCCGGGTCCTGATCCCGGAAGGCGGCTACTCGACGCTGGACGTCACCGGCGGCCCGTTCGAGGACCGCAAGGCGAACGCGGCGTTCGTGGCGGCGCTGCGGGCGGACCTGCGGCCCGAAATCCCCGTCGAGGTACTGCCCGACCACATCAACTCCGAGGCGTTCGCCCGGGCCGCCGCCGAGGCGATGCTGGCGCTGGTCGGCAGGCCGTCGTCGGCGCTCGCGGGGGCGCGATGAGCCCCCGGCGGAGTGCGATGCGTCGCACAGCGACAGCGACAGCGACAGCGGCATGATCCGTCATCGGCACGACCCGTAGGGGCGCGGTGGCCCGCGCCCGTCACCTGCCCGGGCGCGCCCTCGGCATGCCCGACGGCCCCGGCAGAGCAGCACGAGAGGAGCGAGGAGTGATCCCCGAACGAACGGTCTTCACCCGCGAGAGCATCCTGACCCGCCTGCGCAAGAACATCGCCGAGGGCCGCCCGATCCTCGGGGCCGGGTCGAGCGTCGGCATCGTCGCCAAGTCGGCCGAGGCCGGCGGGGCCGACCTGATCATCGTGTACAGCACCGGGCGCTCGCGGATCTGGGGCCTGCCCACCACGATGATCGGCCACTCCAACCCCCTGACGCTCGGCATGTTCGACGAGATCGCCAATGTCGTGGATGACACCCCGATCATCGGCGGCGCCGAGGCGGTCGATCCGACCTACCGGCGGCTGCCGCGCCTCGTCAAGGCGTTCCGCGACACCGGCTTCGACGGCCTGATCAACTTCCCGACGGTCGGCAACCGCCCGGACTTCTCGACCAGCCGCGCGCACGTCGGGCAGGGGTTCGACCGCGAGCTGGAGATGGTCAGCCTGGCCCGCAAGCAGGACTACCTGACGCTGGCGTACGTCTGGAACCCGGACCAGGCCCGCGAGATGGCAGCGGCCGGCGTGGACATCAACGTGCCGCACGTCGGGTGGACCGTTGGCGGGCTCTCGGGGGCCGGCGACGCCGCGATGTCGCTGGATCGGGGCTGCGAGGAAGTCCAGACGATGATCGACGCCACCTGGAAGGAGAACCGCGAGGTCATCTGCCTCGCCCACGGCGGCCCGCTCGCCACCCCCGAGGACACCAAGGTCCTCTACGAGCGGACGGACGCCCAGGGTTTCGTCGGGGCATCCAGCCTAGAGCGCATCCCGATCGAGCAGGGGATCATGAACGCGGCGCGCGGCTTCAAGACCCAGACGCTGCGCGCGTCGGCCCGCAAGACCAGCTAAGGCGACCGGGGGGCGGGCTGCCCCGCCCGCTCCGCCCCAGATCACGAGGAGTGGACGACCATGCCGGTGTACACGCGCGAGACCCTCAAAGAGCAGAAGCTGCCCTGGGTGGACATCGACGACTACGAGTTTATCTACCTCGGCCGGAACAGGACGCCGCAGGTCCATTCAACTGCCGAGGCCCTGGCGGCCGGTCACCAGGCCGTCTGGGCGGCGCCCCAGGCGCAGGCCGACCCGACCGAGATCACCATCACGCCGACGTCCCTGAAGGAGCGGATCGTGGTGCTGGTCGGGGAGGCACACGTCGAGACGGCGTACGGCCGCGTGACCCTGCGCCGCCGCGACTGGCTGGACATCCCGCCGACCGGGGCGACGATCCGCAACATCTCCAGCTCGACCGTCGAACTGGTACGGATCTCCGGCACCTGGAAGGAGGCGATCCGAACCGAGATTTTCCAGTTCCGCCCCGACAAGCCGTGCGATTACCACTTCCACGACGGCGACGAGTACTGGTTTGTGTTCCGGGGCAACTTCACCTTGAACTACGACGACCGCGAATTCCCAATGCGCCCCGGCATGATGCTCGCGGCCGGCATGGGCTACGAGCACGGGGCGCTCAACCCGGAGCAGCACTTCGAGGGGGTCGGCTTCGCGACCCAGATCGAAGGCAAGGGCCGGGACGGGCACCTGCTGCGGGAGCTGCACGGCGACCCGGTCAAGAACCGCGAGGTGCCGGACTGGGCGATGGAGTCGCCGATCTGATCGCGACCTGAACGCGCGCCGGCGACACCGGTGCCGTTCGACGGGCATCCGGCGACGCCGTGCGCGGCGCGAGCCGGATGCGCTCTCCGTACCAAGGAGCACCTCGTGGCGGATCGACGACCGTTCACCCGCGCCAAGATTCTGGCCCGCCTCCGGCAGAGTATCGCCGAGCGCAAGCCGATCATCGGCGCGGGCAGCAGCTCCGGGCTGATCGCGAAGTCGGCCGAGGCCGGCGGCGCCGATCTCATCATCGTCTACAACACCGGCACCTCTCGCCTGATGGGACTGCCCACCACCCACACGATGAACCACGCCAACCCGTCCACGCTGGCAATGTATCCCGAGATCGCCAATGTGGTGACCCAGACGCCGATCATCGGCGGGGCCGAGGCCCAGGACCCGACCTACTTCGACCTGGAGCGCCTCGTCGACGACTTCCGCGCGACCGGCTTCGATGGCCTGATCAACTTCCCGACCACCGGCCCGAGCACCGCCCGCAACCGCGACCGCCGCAGCGTCGGACTGGGCGTCGAGCGGGACTTCGAGATGGTCCGGATCGCCCGCAGGCTGGAGTACTTCACCTGCTGCTACGGCTACACCGAGGAGCAGACGCAGGGACTGGCGGCGGCCGGCGCTGACGTGATCGTGCCGCACGCCGGCTGGACCACCGGTGGCCTGGCCGGTGCCGGTGCCTCGGCGATGTCGTTGGAGGCGGCCGCCGAGCACGTCCAGAAGCTGATCGACCTGGCCCGCCGCGAGAACCCGGAGATCATCTGCCTCTCCCACGGCGGCCCGATCTCCGGCCCGACGGATACCCGGTACCTGTACGACCACACCGACGCCCAGGGTTTCCTCGGGGCGTCCAGCGTCGAGCGGATCCCCGTCGAGGCGGCGGTCATCGACGCGATCAAGGCCTTCAAGTCGAAGCACCCGCGCGTTCTCGCGGCGGCCGGCACGCCCGGAACGAGGTAGCAGCATGGTCACCCCAGAGCGCGCCTTCACCCGTGCCACCATACTCGAACGGCTCAAGCAGACCCTCGCGCGCGGCGAGCCGATCATCGCGGTCGGGGCCGGCTCCGGCATCGTCGCCAAGTGCGCCGAGGTCGCCGGTGCGGACCTGATCGTCGTCCTCTGCACCGGCGTGTCGCGGATGCAGGGGCTTCCCACCACCGTCACGCTCGGCAACGCCACCGCGATGATGCTGTCGCTGTACCCGCAGATCGACAACGTGGTCGAGCGGACCTCGATCATTGCCGGCGTCGAGGCGACCGACCCCACCCGCCGCCGCCTGCCGCGCGTGCTGGACGAGCTCCAGCAGCTTCGGTTTGACGGCGTCGGCAACTTCCCGTCCGTCGGGGCGATCCCGAGTTGGGGGCTGGCGCGCTCGGACGTCGGCCAGGGCATCGAGCGCGAGTACGAGCTGCTGTCGCTGGCGCACGCCCGCGACCTGTTCACGATCGGGTTCGCCTTCTCGGAAGAGCACGCGCGCGGGCTCACGCAGGCCGGCGCGGACGTGATCGTCGCGCGCTGCGGCCTGACCGTGGGCGGGATGGTCGGCCCGAAGGAGCCGCGGCTTCCGCTGAAGGAGTCGCTGGCGCACGTCCAGGCCATCGTCACGGCGGCGCAGCGCGTCAACCCGAGCGTCTTCTGCCTGGCCCACGGTGGCCCGTTTGCCCGGCCGGACGACACCGAGGCGCTGTACGCCCACACGGACGTCCACGGCTTCTTCGGGGAATCGGCCATCGAGCGCATCCCGATCGAGGAGCGTGTCGCGGCGGAGATCGCGGCGCTCAAGGGCCAGCGTCTTCGCAGTCCGGCCCTGATCTGATGGATGCAGGACGGACACCGCGGGGCGCGGCAGGTCCGGCATGTGCCGGCACGCCGCCCGGCCGCGCGACTGTCAGGCCACGATCGGGACCGTCCCGTCTACCGACGGAGCAATGTGAGGGAGGCTCCCCGTGCGCGACAACCCGGTGAAATCGAAGCTCCAGCGTGGCGGAACCGCCATCGGCACGATGCTGTTCGAGCTCTTCGTGCCCGGCATCCCGCGCTTGATGGGCCACACCGGCGCGGAGTTCGCCATCTACGACATGGAGCACACCGGTATGTCCTTCGAGACGCTGCGCATGCTGGCGGCGTCCTCGCGGGGCCCTTCGCCGGTGCCGATGTGCCGCGTGCCGGCCACCGAATACAGCTTCATGGCTCGCGCCCTGGACGTTGGGATGCTGGGGCTGATGATTCCGATGGTCGAGTCTGGAGAGCAGGCGCGGCGGATCGTGGACGCCACCCGCTACCCGCCGCGTGGTCGGCGAGGGGCCGGCTTCGGGATGGCCCAGGACGACTATGAGCAGGCAAGCCTGACTGACAAGATCGCGGCGATTGACGAGCGGACGTTCATCATCGCCCAGATCGAGTCGCCGTCCGGGCTGGAGAATCTGGAGGCGATCGGCGCCACGGATGGGATCGACTGTCTCTGGATCGGCCACAACGACCTCTCGATCCAGATGGGCATCCCCGGCCAGTTCAAGTCGGCGGCGTTCCAGGACGCCATGAAGCGGGTGGCCGATGTGGCGGACCGGAACGGCAAGCCGTGCGGGGTGGCCGCCGGCAGCCTGGAGATGGCCAAAGAGTGGATGGCGACGGGGTATCGCGCCATCGCCTACGGTGCGGACCACCGCCTGTTCGCGGAGGGCCTGACTCGCGGCATCGACGCGGTTCGGAAGCTGATCCGGCCCGCCTGACGAGGACGCGCCCAGGCCGGCCGATGCCCGACGTGCAGGGAAGGGGCCCTTCTCTGACGTGCGCCGGGCGTGGGCCGTCGTCGGGCGCCACCAGAAGGAGATAGCTCGATGGCGACGGTCCTGGTGACGCGCCGCTACGCAAACTTGAGTCCGGACGGCCCGCTGGCGCCGCTGTACGCGGCCGGCCACGAGGTGCGCTACGTTCCGGCCAACCCGCAGACGCCGGCCGCCGAGTTGATCCGAGCGCTCGACGGCTGCGACGCGGTCGTCGCGATCATCGAGCCGTACACCGCCGAGGTGTTCGATGGCGCGCCCACCCTGCGCCACGTCTCGCGAATCGGCATCGGCTACGACGCGGTGGACATCCCAGCGGCGACGGAACGGGGCGTCGTCGTCAGCAACACGCCCGGTGCCAACGCCAACGCCGTGGCGGACTTCACGATGGGGCTGTTGCTCGGCGTGGCCCGTTGGATCCCGCTGTTCGACCGCGAGGTCAAGGGCGGCATCTGGCAGACGCGGATCGGCGGGGACGTCTGGCAGAAGACGCTTGGGATCGTCGGGCTGGGCAATATCGGGCGGGGCGTGGCGCGGCGGGCGCGCGGCTTCGACATGAAGATTCTGGCCTACGAGCCCTATCCCCAGCAGGACTTCGCTCGGGAGCACGGCATCGAGCTGGCGCCGCTGGAGCGCGTCTTCGCCGAGAGCGACTTCGTGACACTGCACCTGCCGTCGTCGGCCGAGACCGAGAACACGGTCAACGACCGTACCCTCGGGCTGATGAAGCCGACGGCGTATCTCGTCAACGCCGCGCGCGGCCCGCTGGTGGACGAGCAGGCGCTGTACCGGGCGCTCTCGGAGCAGCGGATCGCCGGCGCCGCGCTCGACGTGCGGGTCGTCGAGCCGAACCACGACAGCCTGTTCCGTAACCTCGACAACGTGGTGTTGGCGCCGCACGCGGCCGGCAGCACCGAAACCGCGGCGATGGCCTCGATGCATGCGGCCGCCGAGAACGTCGTCCGAGTGCTGCGCGGCGAGCGCCCAGATGGCCTCATCAACCCGACGGTGTGGGACCGGCGCCGCCAGTAGACAAACCTCTCGCCGTCCTCTCTCCAACGCAGTCGGGAGGGGCCGGCCTGCAGGACCAATTCCAGAGCCTCAGAGGATATACAGAGTATGAGTGCACCAACATCGCTGCCCGCGGTCCCATGGGTCACCCTGGGCCGGACCGGCCTCCGTACCACTGGGCTCGCCATCGGTGCCTACGGGTGGGGCGGCCAGGGGCCGGAGCAGACTCGCCTGGAAGGTGACGAGGCGATCGTCGCCACCCTGCGGGCCGCCTTCGCGGCGGGCATCCGCTGCATCCACACCGCCGAGGCGTACGAGAATGAGGCGCTCCTCGGGCGACTGCTGCCGGCGGCGGGGGCACCGGACGACCTGCTGATCTTCACGAAGTTCGGGCACGGCAAGGGGTTCAGCGCGGATCAGGTCCGGGCCAGCGCCGAGCGCAGCCTGAAGGAGCTGCGGATCGAAAAGATCCCGCTGATGTTCGTGCACGACCCGCGCGACGAGCACGACATGCAGACGATCCTCGGGCCGGGCGGCGCGTTGGAGGCGATGCGCAAGCTCCAGTCCGAGGGACTGTTGGGCACCGTTGGCGTGGCGACGGGGACGCTCAAGCCGTTGCAGCTCGCGGTGGAGTGCGGCGAGTTCGACGCGATCCAGTTCCCGCGTCTCTACACCCTACTCAACCCGACCGCCAGGACGAGTGGCCTGCTGGAAGCGGCCCGAGCGAAGGGCGTGGCGACCATCGCAGCGGCACCGTTTGGGGGCAGCATCCTGGCCACCGGTGCCGAAGGGGGCCTCTACACGTACTTCCCGGCCCTGCCCGAGGTGGCGGACGCGGTGAGTATGATGGAGCGTCGCTGCGCCGAGCTCGGCGTCTCGATTCGCGAGGCGGCGCTGGCCTACTCGTACACCGAGCCGCTGGTGGACCAGACGGTGCCGGGCATGATCTCGCCCCAGGAGATTCGACAGAACGTGGCGGCGTTCGGCTCGACGCTGACGCGCGAGCAGCTGGAGTCCATCGCCGAGGCGGGGCGATTGGATCTGGCGCTGATCGGGGGCCCGGCCTTCCGGATGGCCTGGCCGGCCGACCGTCGCCCGGTCCGCCGGTAAGCGACCGCGAGAGATCGCGCCTCGCCGGTCTGGCCCCCGCGCTGGAACGCGGGGCGCGAGCGGCGGGGCGCCGTGGTCTCAGCCGGTCGCGCCGACCGCGACGCGCGGCTCTCGGAGCGCGATCGCCGCTTCCCAGGCTTCGCGGGAGAGCACGATGCCGTCGGTCAGCCGTCCGGCCCGGCAGGCTCGTGCCCGGTCGCCGGGGATGCGGGGTGGTGCGGCCGGGCCAATGGGCCTGGACGAGCGGACCTCGTCCAGGTACGCTCCGGCCCGCTCCGCCAGGTCACCGGAGCCGGCGAGCGAGCCGGGGTCGATGGCGATGAACAGGTCGCCCTTGGAGGCCGGGTGCTGCGAGTCGAGGGTACCGCGCACGTCCCGCCCGGTCGCCGACCCGACGAGCGCGCCGGCCAGCAACTCGATCGCGAGCCCCAGCCCCGTCCACGCTCACGTCCCTTTGAGACAGTTTTTACTTGACAGTCCCTAACGTCCGACAGGCATCCTGACCTGCGACACGCTATCACGTAAGACGCGTCGACGCCAACCTCACAGCATCGACGATTCACCCTCTATCGGGATATTGCCTGTCAGGCAACTGCTCACCGAAATCAGTCACGAAGGTGGCAGCTTGGTAGCACCCCACTCAACTGTGCAGAGTAAGCGGAACGAGGGGCGGGCCTGACAAAAAGCGGGTCCATCAGGCATTGCAGGTGATGCAACTCCTACATCCCATCATCTGGAGGCACCGATGGACCCACAGCGGCAATTCTGCCACAACTCGGACTGCCCTGAGCGTGGCATTGTCGGTGGAAGCAACATCCGGATCCACAGTCAGGCGGACCGGCGGTACCAGTGTCGGCGGTGCAAGCGGACCTTTCGCTGAGACGGTCGGGACGCCGTTCTATCGGCTGCAGACGCCGGCTGAGCTGGCGGTGCTGGTGCTGACGCTGCTGAGTCATGGCTGCCCAACGCAAGCGATTGTGGCGGCGTTTGGGCCCGACGAGCGCACGGTGGCGCGCTGGCTCGCGGGTGCCGGGCAGCACTGCCAGCGGGTGCATGAGCACTTGGTGGAGCGGGGGCAGGTCGATCTCCAGCACGTGCAGGCGGACGAGCTGTGGGTGAAGCAGGTCGGCGGCAAGGTCTGGATGGCGCTCGCGCTGGCGGCGCCCTCGCGGCTGTGGCTGGGCGGCGTGATCAGTCGGCACCGTGATCAACACCGCCGACATCGAGCGCCTCAACGCCACCGTCCGCGCCCACCTCGCGCCGCTCACTCGTCGCGGACGTGCCATCGCTCACACCGAGGCGACCCTCACCGCCGGCGTGTGGCTGGTCGGTACCGCCTACAACTTCTGCTGGCCGCATGACAGCCGCCGCCCGCTCGCCCCGCCCGGCGCCCCCCGCAAGTGGCACCAGCGTACACCGGCCATGCCGCCGGCCTTGCCGATCACCCCTGGACCATCCGCGAACTGCTCCGGCTCCAGATCCCCTTACCTCGCTGGATCCCACCCAAACGACGCGGCCGACCGCCGAAACACCCGCCTCTCAAGACTGCCGCGTGACCACGGTTCCGTGGGGCGCTACCCATTCACCGGATCGAGTCTCGCAATCTGTCCCAAGGACCACCAGGCTTCCCCTTGATCGTAGGTGGAAACTGAGAAGGGGTCAGCTTCCCGTGACAGCTATGGCAGGGTTCAATCCTGTGAACCGTCGTACTCGGGTGGCTAGGGCAGGGGGCGCAGCCGCTCCAACGGTACTCGGCCAGTGGCGACGAGAAATCGGTTCAATCTGGGAGGCGTTCCGACGAACCACACGTCGACCCCACCCCCGACGACGAGGACAACTTCCTTGTCGTCGTCATCGAATGCCTCCAGGTTGGAATACAGGGTATCCTCAGCTACGGAGAGCTTCTCTGCACGCACATACGCAAGGAATTCTTCTATTCGTGTTCCCAACTTTGGCAGATATCCTGTCAGGCATAGCTTCTCTGGCAAATCCTGCAAGTCGCCCAGACGAAGCCGGATGGCGATGACCGACCCATCTTGGAACGCCACTTCAGCTGAGCCATAGATCCAGTCCGAAGCCGGGTCAACAGGACTGTCGAACTTGTGGTCCGGTTCCCCTAACAGTTCACGTACATCGGACTCCGAGATCCCCAATTGCACGCCACCTAGTACTTCGCCACGCTGATTACGAGGGGTAGAGCCGATGCAGCTTGCGCCGCGCGTCATCGACGGTGAACTGCCAGCGGATGGTGGCGCGCTGTTCGTTGCGGGCGGCCTCCCAGGCAGCGACCT